>JAUYSA010000410.1 GCA_030696545.1 Hyphomonadaceae bacterium | reverse complement strand
CTCCTGCGATGTCGACGGCGCCCGCGTCCCATGCCCCTCGATCAACACCTTCACCGCCGCCCGCGACGCCAAACTCGATTTCGTCGCCATCACAGACCACAACACGATCACGCAACTTGCCGACATCGCCGCGCAGCAGCCGGGCTTTCCCAAAACCCTGCTCATCCCCGGCACAGAGATCACCACCTTCACCGGCCACGCCAACGTCATCGGCAACACGGCCTTCCTGGATTTCCAGCTCGGCTCGCCGCGCCTGCCCACGCTGGCGCCGCTGCTGGATCAGGTGAAACAGCAGGAGGCCTTCATCTCGGTGAACCATCCCGGCCTGCCCTCGGGCGAGATCTGCATGGGCTGCGGCTGGACAGCGAAAGACACCGACTGGTCGCGCATCACCGCCATCGAAGTGATCAACGGCTCAACCCTCCGCACAGGCGGCGCCGAAGGCCCCACCTCCGGCATCCGCTTCTGGGACAATCTCCTGAAACAGGGCCATCGCCTCACCGCCATCGGCGGCAGCGACAACCACGACGCCACCGACACAACAGGCGCCAAGCAAAGCCCCATCGGCAAACCCGCCACGGTCGTTTATGCGCCTGAGCTATCCACGAAGGCCATCATCGAAGGCGTAAAATCCGGCCGCGTCTTCGTCGATGTCGCCGGAACGCCGGGCGCCACGCTGGACATCGACGCAGCCGCCGGCAGTCAGCGCGCAACCATGGGCGGAGCGTTGCAGCTTGGCGCAGGCGAAACCGGCGCCCTGATTGTCACGACGTCAAACGTCCCCGTCCGCACACGCTTCACGTTCGTTTCCGAAAACCTCGCGGTGCACGATTCAAACCCCGTACCCGCGCCTCCAAACTCGGGGCAGAAGGCTTCCCAGGTAAGGTTCACGCTGAACCCTGGCGCTACCTTCGGCTACATCCGCCCGGAGGTTCGCGACGAAGGCGGCAAGCTCCTCCTGCTGGGCAATCCGATCTATATCCGCCCGCGCTGAAGCATCCCCCTCCGTCTCGCCCGCTCCGCGTGCGATCCACCTCCCCCTGCTTCGCATGGGGAGGCAAACCACCGGCGCCTTTCCTCCATCAGTGCGAAGCACTGGTGGAGGCAAGGCGCCGCGTCGACGATCGCCGCGTCTTCGCGGCGAGACGGAGGGGGGCACACACCCACGACTTTGCAAGCGGACCTTCAAGTCCGCGTTCCCCGCGAAGGCGGGGATCCAGAATGCTGCGTAGGGATCGTTTGTGTTTCGCGCGCCCTTTTTTCAAGAGGGCTGGATCCCCGCCTTCGCGGGGAACACGGCGGATAGAGCCGGCCCAGATATCAATTGGACGCCGGCCAGCCGCCCCTACCCGCAGACCAGCTCTTCCACTTCAGGCTCCGGCGCGCATGTCCGGCTCGGCGTCTCGCCCGGGCCACCCTTCACATACACGTCCACGCGACGCTGGTTCGCGCAGTTCTGGTTGTCGTCGAGCCCGTCCAGTTCGCCGATCCCGCGCGCATCCACAACGGTCAGCCCGTTGGTGCGCAGGAAGTCCGCCACCACATTCGCCCGCTCGCCGCCCAGCGCCGAGTTGAACACAGATGTCCCGCGCGTATCGGCATAGCCGCGCACCACCAGCTCGCGCCCCGCAAACGCGCTCTTGAATTCCGACAGCTCCCTGTCGAGCGCGCCCTTCGACGCTTTCGTCAGCCCGCTGCCCGCCGTGCAGAACCATGCGTGCATCGTGCGATCCGCAATCGCCACCGGCACAGCAACAGCTGGCGCGACAGGCGCCGCCTCAACAGGCGCCGCGGGAGCGGGAGCAGACTGCACAACCCCGGCCAGCGGATCTTCGGCAACCGGATCAGGGATCGGCCCCGTCGGCTTCAGGTCCACCGCAGCATCGCCGAACGGATCGACCAGCGGCGCAGGCGGCGGCGTCAGCGCAGCCATCGGCTCCGTCGCCGCGAACTGCGTGCCCACCATCGCATCGTCGTCTGCCGCCAATTCTTCCTGGCCGCGCATCAGCCACAGCAACAGCATCGCGATCACCGCGAGGCCGAACACGATGCCGACCAGATCATCCTGCGTGAAAGACCGCTCGCGAACCGGCGCAACCGTCTTCCCGCCATCACCACCACCGTCGCCGCCTCCGCTACCCGAACGCGGCTTCGGCGCAGGCATGTCTAGCGGCGGCATAGCTGCGGCTGGCGCCGGAGCAGCAGGAGCGACCGGCGGCACATCGCCCGTCGCCGGCGCCGGGCGCGGCGGCGCATCCACTTCGGCAAGCTCAGCAGCCGCTCCGGTGACAAGCACCAGCGAGGAAGATTTCCCCATCCGGGTCCGCCGAACTTCTTCGCGCTTCACGTCCTCTAATTTCAACTCGGCCGGCTGTACCGCCGCCTTGGCCACAACGGGCTGCGCCGCGACCACATGAAGCGGCGCCCGCGTGACCTCGGTTTCCGCCAGCGCAGGCGCTGCCACAGCCGGAACAAATCCCGCCACCCGTGGCTGCGGCTTATGGCGCGCGAACGGATCCTGCCGTGTGGCGCCCGGCCGCTTCTGCGCGGCAAATGCGTCATACGTTAGCGGCTTGGTCTTCGGCTGATCCAGTTTCGCGACCGGCTTTTTCCCGCCTGCCCGCTCCGCCTTTTCCTTGAACCTGTCTGGCCGGCCGCCCGGAATGGCGATTCCCGTCGCGCCCGGCGCGGCAGGGCGAGCGAAACGGTCGCTGGAGGTGGGGGTCTGGCCCATCGTCTCCTCGGGTTCCCGGCCGGGTGTTCTCCACAGCCGGGTTTCGCCTCCGGTAATACCGGCCTTACGCCCCCCCGATCAAGCACTACCGCTTAAGTGCCTGAGCCCGCGCAGGTTCCTTCACAGCACTACCGGCCCTTGCTAAACCCCCGCCATGACCGATTTCCTGCACGATCCCATCGCCTTGGCTCAGGCCCTCATCCGCCAGCCTACCGTGAACCCCTGTCACGATGGTGCGCAGGATGTGCTGGCCGATGCCCTCGAATCGCTCGGCTTCCGCACCAAGCGCTATCATTTCGATGGCGTGGACAATCTCTACGCCCGCCTCGGCGGCGCCTCTCCGAACTTCTGTTTCGCTGGCCATACGGATGTCGTCCCCATCGGCGACGCCGCCGGCTGGACGGTTGATCCCTTCGGCGCGGAGATCCGCAATGGCGTCATGTATGGCCGGGGCACGTCCGACATGAAGGGCGCGATCGCCGCCTTCGTCGCCGCCGCTGCGCGCTACCTTGCGGATCACGGCGCGCCGCAAGGCTCGATCTCGCTGCTCATCACGGGCGACGAGGAAGGCCCCGGCCTTCACGGCACACGCCGCCTCCTGCCCGCCATCATTGCCGATGGCGAAGTCATCGACCATTGCATCGTGGGCGAACCCACCTCGGAAGATGTCATCGCCGACATCGTCAAGAACGGCCGCCGGGGCTCGCTCAACGCCGTCATCAAGGCTGTCGGCAAGCAGGGCCACGCGGCCTATCCGGAGAAGTCGGCCAACCCGATGCCGGTGCTTCTCGATGCGCTGCAGAAGCTGCGCGACATGAAGCTCGACAACGGTAGTCCCGGCTTCCAGCCGTCCAACCTCGAGATCACCACGATCGATGTCGGTAACGCCGCGCACAACGTCATACCGGCGCAGGCCACCGCCAAGTTCAACATCCGCTTCAACCCCAACCACACCGGCGATCAGCTGATGGCGCGCATCACCGACCTGATCAGCACTACCGAGCGCGGTGTGACCGTAACCGTCGACCAACGCGTCACAGGTGAAGCCTTCTACACCCAGCCCGGCAAACTCACCGACATCATCGTCAGTGCCGTGAAGGCCGAAACAGGCCGCGAGCCCGCCCTCACCACCGGCGGTGGAACCTCGGACGCCCGCTACATCAAGGATGTCTGCCCCGTCGCGGAACTCGGCGTCCGCAACGAAATGGCGCACAAGGTGGATGAGTGCATCCCGGTCGACGAAATCGAAACGCTTTGCCGGATATATTACCGGCTCCTGGCCAGCTATTTCGCCGCTGCCTGAGGATTGGCGACACCACCCGGCGCGACCTCACCCTCAACATGGTGAATCCCGCATCGCCATGAAGTCGCCGCGGCGTGATGCTTGCTACCTGAGACCTGTCGCCTGCGCAGCGGCAAACTATGTGAATGCCGGCCCGTTCAAGGGATCTGGCAGTGAGTGTGTGAATGGCGTTCGGCGGACGACATGCAGGTCGAGCCGTCAGGGTCCTTTGGCTCCTGATAGCGAGCCTGTGCCTGCTCGCTACACCTTCCGCATTCGCGCAACAGGGGAATGGTCTCGCTGGCCGCGTGCCCGTCCTCGGCGTGCCGGAAAAACTGCAGACCGAGCTCAAGCAGATCATGAGCGAAGAGCCCGCTCCCGCCACCCTGTTCGAAGCCCGCCGCCAGGCTGAACGCACCGCCACCTTCGTCGCGACCTTCCTCGAATCCGAAGGCTACTACCAGGCCGACGTCCAACCCGTCGCCGAAGGCGTCGACACATTCACCCGCGCCGTGAACGTGACGCCCGGACCGCTCTTCACCTACGCGTCCGCGCGCATCGACTATCTCGACGCAACGCCGGACGAGACAACGCGCGCGCAACTCGAAACCCTGCTCGCCCCGCTCGATCCCGGCATCCCAGCCCGCGCGCAGCCTGTCATCGAAGCCGGCGACGCGCTCGTCGCGCGCCTGCGCAACGCCGGCTATCCCGATGCGAAAGCCGATCCGGTGGATGCACTCGCCGACGCCACAACCGGCGAGGTCGAACTCGCCTTCAAACTTCGTCCCGGCCTGCGCGCCTCGTTCGGCAATCTCCGCATCTCCGGCCTCGACGTGACGCAGCAGGCGTTCATCGAAAACCTGCGCCCGTGGAAAGCCAACGAAAACTACACGCCCGCCAAGATGGACGAATTCCGCGCCCGCCTCGCGGAGACCGGCCTGTTCAACGCCGCCGCCGTCCGCTTCGACGACACCGCTCCGCCCGTCGATGCCACCGCTGGCCCGCGCGATGTCATCGTCGAACTCACGGAGCGCGAACGCCAGACCATCGCCCTCGGCGCCTCGGCCTCGACCAGCGAAGGCGTCGGCGTCGATGGCGAATGGCAGCTACGCAACTTCAGCGGCTGGGGCGACAGCATCACCGTCACCGGCCAGGTCGCCACACTTCAACGCCGCCTGGGCACGACCTACCGCCGCCCGCATATCGGCAAGTACGGCCGCATCCTCTCGCTCGGCGCCGAGATCGAGGATTTTGAAACCGACGCCTTCGACCAGACAGGCGCCAACATCAGCGCCACGCTGCAGGAACAGCTCACGCCCCGCCTTCGCGCCTCGCTCGGGCTTGAGGCAGGCTACGCCAGCATCCTCGACTCGCAGGCCCGCATACTCGGCGACGACCGCCGCGACCTCTTTGTGCTCTCCAGTTCCGCCACCGCCGAATATGTCGGCGTCCGCGACATTCTCGATCCCATCAACGGCCTCCGCGCCCGTCTCTCCGTCGAGCCAGGCCTCACCTATGGCGACACCAATATCGGCTATGGCCGCATCAGCGGCGAAGCCAGCCTCTATTCAGACTTCGGCACCGAGGGCGAATTCGTCGGCGCCCTGCGCGGCCGCCTCGGCACCATCATCGGCCCGAACGGCGCGCCGCCTGATCGCCTGTTCTTCGCCGGCGGCGGCGGCTCGGTACGCGGCTACGAATACCAGTCGATCTCGCCGCGCGATTCCACAGGCCAGCTCGTCGGCGGCCGCTCACTTCTGGAAATGAGCGCCGAGGTCCGCTACCGCGCCTCAGACACGCTCGGCTATGTCGCCTTCCTCGATGGCGGCGCCGCCGGCTCCAACACCGAACCGCCGCTCGACACGCTCAGCTACGGCGCAGGCATCGGCCTGCGCTACTACACTGCGTTCGGCCCCCTGCGCGCAGACATCGCAGTGCCACTGAACAAACAGGAAGGCGACGCCGACTTCCAGGTCTATATCTCCATCGGACAGGCGTTCTGATGGCAGAAGCAACACCCAAACCCGCGCGCAGAAAGCTGCCCCTCTGGCTGCGCATCGCGCTCGGCCTCGTCATCGCGGCGTTCGTTCTCGTCGCCGCCGCCGTCACGCTGCGCTTCTGGATCACCAGCGACAGCGGCCGCGCCTTCATCGCCTCGCAGATCGACGGCCGCAAGCTCGGCCCGCTCGGCACAGTCCGTATCCAGGGCCTCAAGGGCGATCCGCTCGAAGCCGCCACCATCGCCGACATCGCCCTCGTCGATGACGAAGGCGTCTGGCTGCGCGCCAAAGACGCCCGCATCGAATGGACGCCCGACAGCCTGTTCGCCGGCGAACTCGAAATCCAGAAGATCAACATCACCACCGTCGATGTCCTGCGCGCGCCCCGCGTCACTGCATCGGCGGAAGAAGGCTCCGCGCCAGACATCGGCCTCAGCCTCGACGAGGTCACGATCGACGATCTCCACATCGACCCCAGCATCATGGGCTCAGACGCGCACTACAGGATCGCCGGCGGCGCCTCCCGCCGCCGCGACGCATCCGGCTTCGCCAGGCTGATGCTGTCCCCGCTGGAGGGACCCAACGATCGCGCCGACATCACCGCCGAATGGTCCACCACCGGCGTCCTCAAAGGCGCCGCCACCGTCACCGGCCCCGCCGACGGCCTGATCGCCGCTCTCGTGCACGGCCCCGAAGACCAACCCATCGCCCTCAACGGCCGCGTCGACGGCACGCTCGCGCAGTTCATCGGCGGCGCCACGCTCCGCTTTGGCGAAGAACAGGTCGCCTCCTTCGACATCGCCCGCGACGCCGCGCAAGCCACCATCACCGCAGACCTCGCCGCCGCCAACTGGCCCCTCCTCGCCCCGCTCGTCGAGCGCGCAGGCGCCACCGTGAAACTCGAAGCCCGCGCCGACCTCGCCACTCTCGCGCAGGCCCCCACCACGCTGAAGCTCACCGCCCCCGCCGGCGTGATCGACCTCGCCGCCGCCATGAACTTCGAAACCTTCGCCCTCCCCGAAACCTTTCGCCTCTCCACCACCGGCCTCGACCTCGCCTCCGTCGCCCCGCCCATGGCCGGCAAGCTCGACAGCAGCGGCGACCTCACCCTGATCGGCTTCACCGACTTCACCTGGAAAGGCGACGTCACAGCCACGCGCATCGCCTGGCCCTCCGGCGGCGCCGCCCGCATCGCCACGCCGATCACAATCGCCAAAGACGGGCAGACCATCTCGTGGGACGCCCCCGCCGCCACAATCGACAATGGCCGCGTCGATGCGCTCCAGAATCTCCGCCCCGCCCGCTACACCGCCGCCACGCGCGGCGAGATCAACCTCAAGACGCAAACGCTTGAGATCTACACCGGCGCCCTGCGCGGCTCGCCCGGCGACGTCTCGGCACGCGGCACCTACGCCATCGCCAGCGGCCGCATGAATTTCTCCGGCTCGGCCCGCTTCGCCCGCCTCGCCGATGTCGCCCCGCTCACCGGCTCCGCCCGCAGCATGTGGACCGTCACCCAAGCCAACGAAAATGCCCCCATCCGCATCACAGCCGATGCACAGGGCCGCGACG
>JAUYSA010000373.1 GCA_030696545.1 Hyphomonadaceae bacterium | reverse complement strand
ATCCGTCGCGCCCGGCCCCCACTGTACTGAATGCGTCGGCGAAACCTTGTCGCGCCCCAGCAGGTCGTCCCATGACATCAGACGGGTCACGCGCGGCGTCTCCCCTGAACTGGCAGCCGGAGCGGGCGCGCTTGGCTGCGTGCAAGCCGCGGCAAGAACAAGACTGGCAAGGGCAAGCACATTGCGCATCGTCTTCGTGTGGCGCGCCCGGTTCGCCATTGCAAGAGCAGGGCTGTCCATCGCAAATGAGGCATGGCCAACGCTGATATCCCGAACACCCGCGCAGACTGCGAGGCGCTCGATCGCCTCGATCCGCTCGCAGGCCAGCGCGCCGCATTCTTGCCTCCAGATGGCGTGATCTATCTCGACGGCCATTCGCTTGGCCCCGCAACCCATGCCGCGCTGAAACGCATCGAACACACCGCGCAGAAGGAATGGGCCAACGGGCTGATCCGCTCATGGAATGACGCAGGCTGGATAGACCTGCCCCGCACCGTGGGCGCGAAACTCGCCCGCCTCATCGGCGCCCAGCCGGGCGAAGTGATCGTCACCGACAGCGTCTCGGTCAACCTCTTCAAACTCGCCGCCGCAGCGCTCCCCCACGCGACACGCCTCGCCATCATCGTCGAAGACAGCGAGTTCCCCACCGATCAGTACATCGCCGAAGGCCTCGCCTCATCCGGCGTTGCAGACTTCATCCGCGCCGGAGAAGACCAGGGCGCCAACACACTCGCGCAACTGGGCGGCGGCGTCCTCATCAAGAGCGTCGTCAACTATCGCACCGCGCGCGTCAGCGACATCAAGGCGCTGGAGGAACAGGCTACCGCAAACGGCGGCCTCATCGTCTGGGACCTCAGCCACGCAACCGGCGTGATCGACCTCGACCTCAACGCCAGCGGCGCAAAACTCGCCACCGGCTGCACCTACAAATTCCTCAATGGCGGCCCCGGCGCGCCCGCCTTCATCTACGCCCACGCCAGCCTCGCCTCGCAGCTCCAATCGCCCATCACCGGCTGGTTCGGCCACGCCGACCCGTTCGCCTTCACCTCTGCTTACACCCCCCGCGAAGGCGTCTCCCGCTTCGCCACCGGCACGCCCGGCGTGCTCTCCCTCTCCGCCCTCGACGCCGCGCTCGATGCCTTCGCCGGCGTCGACACCGCGATGCTCGCCCGCAAGGCCCGCCAGCTTGGCGATCTCGTCACCGCGCGCGTCACCCAGCTCGGCCTCGAAACCATCTCGCCATCAGACGGCGCGATGCGCGGCGGCCATGTCAGCGTCCGCCATCCCGACGGCTACGCCATCGTTCAGGCCCTCATCGCGCGCGGCATCATCTCCGACTTCCGCGCCCCCGACGCCATGCGCTTCGGCGTCTCGCCCCTCTACCTCCGCTTCACCGACGTCTGGGACGCGATGGACCAGTTGCAGGACGTGCTAGCCACCCGCGCCTTCGACCACCCGGACTTTCATCGCCGGTCCACAGTCACCTGAACCAACTGAAAACAGACGAAAAATGGCCTCGCATACCTATTTTGGAATTATTCCAAACTCGGCTTGATCAGAATTTAGAACGGTTCTAAGTTAACCGCATTCGCGCTGCCCTCGCTGGCGCGCCTGATCGCCAACACGAACAATCTGGGAGTCGAAAGATGGACGGCAACGGAGACAGCAACGGCAAGTGCCCGGTCCCGCATTCGCGCGGCAGGATGAATCGCGACTGGTGGCCCAACCAGCTCAACGTCAGCGTCCTCCACCAGAACACGCCGGATTCCGACCCCTATGGCGCCGCCTTCAACTACGCGAAGGAATTCGAGACGCTGGATCTCGACGCTGTCGTGAAAGACCTCCACGCCCTGATGACCGACAGCCAGTCATGGTGGCCGGCTGACTATGGCCATTACGGCCCCTTCTTCATCCGCATGGCGTGGCACGCAGCCGGCACCTACCGCACCGGCGATGGCCGCGGCGGCGGCGGTCGCGGGCAGCAACGCTTCGCCCCGCTCAACTCCTGGCCGGACAACGGCAACCTCGACAAGGCGCGCCGCCTGCTCTGGCCGATCAAGCAGAAATACGGCGCCAAACTCTCATGGGCTGACCTGCTCATCCTCACCGGCAACGTCGCGCTCGAGTCGATGGGCTTCAAGACCTTCGGCTTCGCTGGCGGCCGCGCCGACACTTTCGAGCCCGAGCAGCATGTGAACTGGGGCTCGGAAGAAGCCTGGCTCGCAGACAGCAAGTCCGCCAACAGCCGCTACTCCGGCGAGCGCGAACTCGGCGGCAACCTTGCCGCAGTGCAGATGGGCCTCATCTACGTGAACCCGGAAGGCCCGGACGGACATCCGGACCCGGTCGCCTCGGGCCGCGACATCCGCGAAACCTTCGGCCGCATGGCCATGAATGACGAAGAGACCGTGGCGCTCGTCGCTGGCGGCCACACCTTCGGCAAGGCGCACGGCGCAGGCCCCGCCACCCATGTCGGCGCCGAACCGGAAGCCGCCGCGATGGAAGCCCAGGGCCTCGGGTGGACCTCGACCTTCGAGAGCGGCATGGCCGGCCACACCATCACCTCGGGCATCGAGGGCGCGTGGAAGCCGAACCCGACCAAGTGGGACAACGGCTATTTCGACACGCTGTTCGGCTTCGAGTGGGAACTCACCAAGTCGCCGGCAGGCGCGAACCAGTGGAAGCCCAAGGGCGACGCTGGCCGCAACGTTGTCGACGCGCACGACCCCACCAAATTCCACCAGCCCATGATGACCACGGCTGACATGGCGATGCGGATGGACCCGGCCTACGAGAAAGTCTCACGCCATTTCCATCAGAACCCCGCCGAATTCGCCGACGCCTTCGCCCGCGCCTGGTTCAAGCTCACACACCGAGACATGGGCCCGAAAGCCCTCTATCGCGGCAAGCTCATCCCGCAGGAAACACTGATCTGGCAGGACCCGATCTCCGGCGCGCCGAGCACGGTCAGCGATGCAGACGTTGACGCGCTCAAGGCAAAGATCCTGGCCACCGGCCTGTCGGTGACGGAACTCGCCGAGACGGCCTGGGCGTCAGCCTCGACCTATCGCGGCTCTGACCGTCGCGGCGGCGCCAATGGCGCACGCATCCGCCTGGCGCCGATGAAAAGCTGGGAGGTCAACAAGCCTGCCCAACTCGCCAAGGTGATCGCCGCGCTCGAAGGCGTGCAGAAGGAAGCCGGCGGCAAGATCTCGCTGGCGGATCTCATCGTACTCGGCGGCGTTGTCGCCATCGAGCAGGCAGCGAAAGCTGGCGGCGTCGATGTGAAGGTCCCCTTCACGCCGGGCCGTGGCGACGCCACGCAGGAAGAGACGGAAGTCGAATCCTTTGCCTGGCTCGAGCCGAAAGCCGATGGTTTCCGCAACTATGTGCGCAAGCCGATCATGTCGGTGGAAGAGCACCTCGTCGATCGCGCCCAGCTTCTCGAGCTGACCGCGCCGGAGATGACCGCGCTCGTCGGCGGCCTGCGCGTCCTGCAGGTTGGCGACGCCAAACTCGGCGTCCTTACAGCAACGCCCGGCACGCTCTCGAACGACTTCTTCGTCAACCTGCTCGACATGGGCAACCAGTGGAAGGCCGTCGCCGGCAAGGACAACCTCTTCGAAGGCATCGACCGCAAGTCGGGCCAGACGAAGTGGACCGGAACCCGCGCCGACCTGATTTTCGGCTCGCACTCGCAACTTCGCGCACTCTCGGAAGTTTATGGAGCAAGCGACGCGAAAACCAAGTTCGTGAAGGACTTCGTGGCCGCGTGGACCAAGGTCATGAACCTCGACCGCTTCGACCTCGCCGACCGCCGCAAGGATGCCCAGAAGGTCGTAGGCTAAACCTCACTTGTAGTGCCTGAGGGAGTATGAAGAGCACCTACCCCGGACCCGTGCAGCGGTCCGGGGCTTTTTTTTCAGAGCCGCGCGCCCCGTCATTCCGAACACGCGCAAAGCGTAAGCCGGAACCTAGGGGCACTAAGCAAGCTCTCTCCCGCTCATCCCGGCGCAAGCCGGGACCCAGAGCCACATGCCCCGATCTTACGGACGATCTTCCCCCGCTTGCGGGGGAAGTGGATCGCGGCGAAGCCGCGAGACGTTGGGGGCGAGTTGTCGGGGGCGGCGCCTGTGGCTCGCCCCCATCCCTCTTCGGGTACTTCCCCCGCAAGCGGGGGAAGAGCCCCCGCCAGATCCCGCATATCTCGCGCGCCAGTTTGGGGGATAACCGCCGCCGGAATCGCTCTGTTGCAAGGTCTTCCGTGCTATTTGCTGGGGGACGGACGTACTCACGCCATCCCCACCCTCGAACCCCATGCGATTATGCCCGCGCACTGACATGCGGGAGGTCTCGAGAGTCGACCGAAGCTTTCAGGATGTCAGGGCGTTGGTCGCGTGGCCGTCGGCGTGTTGGGCTCACCCCTCTTCAAGGAGGGTGGGGATGTCCCTTCAAGGAAGCCAGTCTCAACTGCGGGTGTGGCGTATGCGACCCCCCAATGCGCGTTGAGAGGCGAAGCGAACGCTGATGGCATTGCCTCCGGGGCTACAACCGGAGGGTCCGGGGTCTTCGGAACGATCCTGAACACGTTGCACCGGTCACTGGCTATGGAGCTAAGGCGCCAGTGGGCTTCCCCTGCTGGATGTCGAGGTCAACTCCGGCACTGCCATACCGGGAAGGAACGACCGATCCGGGGCGCGTGTTGACGCGCATCGCCAGGCGCTTGTCTGGCACTGGACTAACCCACGGCGCTACACCACGCGCCCCGCTCCCTCATCTGGAGGGATAGACTGCAGCATCCCGCAGGACGATTGCGTCCGTGCGAATGAGAGATTGCGCGTGACGCGCCATCCCCCTCCGTCTCGCGTGCTGCGCACGCGATCCACCTCCCCCTGCTTCGCATGGGGAGGCAACTCCCCGCCGGCGCCTTGCCTCCATCAGTCCGTAGGACTGGGGGAGGTGGATTGCGCGCTCTTGCGCGCAAGACGGAGGGGGCTCACGCGCACCAGAACAAGAAAAAAGCCGGCGATCGCTCGCCGGCTCATTCCACTCGCTCGAACCCTCTAACGCTTCTGGCGGCCAAACTCGATCTGCACATCGCCGCCACGGCCGACATCGCAGGTCGTGTCGACATAGGCGTAGCCCTTGCGGTCATGCAGTCGCATCTTGCCGCGCATCTCCCAGCCATAGCGGCCCTCATGCAGCTTCGGGCCTTCATGATACTGGGCGCTGTAGAAATTGCGGTCCCACGCCTCGCGGATCCCGGCGATGCTGCAGTCACGCTGCACCGTCTGGAAATCCGGCTTGCGGCGGCGCCAGTCGTCGCGGTCATTCCGGCCGCGATCGTCACCGCGATAGTCCTGGCCGGAAAGCAGCGGCGGGCCGCCTTCCAGCCTTCCATCTTCGCGATAGCCTGGCTGGGCGAATGCAGGAGCGGCAACGGAGAAGGCGACGGACGCAGCCAACGCTGCGGCGACGGCCTTGAGGGGGAGGTTCTTGATCATGGGATGATCCTGGCGGACCGATACGGAACCCAGTCTGAACGTCACACTCAGGTTG
>JAUYSA010000175.1 GCA_030696545.1 Hyphomonadaceae bacterium | reverse complement strand
GGTGTCGAAGGTGACGCCCTTGCCGACGAGGGCGACGGGGGCGGCTTTCTTGTCCTTGGCGCCGATCCACTTCATGACGACAAGGCGCGAGCCACGCACGGAGCCTTGGCCGACGCCGACCAGCGAGCCCATGCCGAGCTTGGTCATGGCCGCAACGTCGAGCACTTCGATCTCGAGACCGAGTTCGGAGAGTTCTTCGATCCGGTCAGCGTAGCTTTCGGGGTGGAGGACGTTTGGCGGCTCGGAGACGAGGTCGCGGGCCAATTCGATGCCTTCGGCCTTGGCCGCGAGCGGTGCGTAGTCCGAACGGGCGCCGGCGGCGCTCTCGGTCACGACGGAGACGCTGGCGAGGGTCGGCTTCTTCTCGGGCTTCAGGTTGAGGCGGTACTGGTCGAAACGGTAGCCGGCCAGACGGGCGCCGAAGGCGAGGTTGGCGGCGACGCCGCGATCAGGCGCGCCGACGATGGACAATGCCTTGGCGCCGCTGGTCAGCAGACGTTTCACCAGTGCGGCGGCAGTCTTCTGCCAGCCAAGCTCGCTGACGGCGGTTTTCTTGCCGACGCCAGCGATCAAGACGCGCGCCGCGTCATTCCATTCCGGCGCGAGGATCTCGATGACCTGCCCGGCTCCGCCCTTGAAAGAGCCCGCAGCTATTGCCCGGCGGATGGCGGCTTCGGAAGCCTTGTCGAGATCCGATGCGAACTCCACGCCCTTGTCGCCCTCATAGGCGAGGTACGCGACTGCATCGCCCGAGGGTTCCCCTGAAAACTTGATCTGCATGGAGATATTCATGCCCTGACTATTGTACATACACGGTCATCGACGTAGGCCCCGGACACCGCTAGCACTGGGCTGGGCCTTGAGGCCATGCCTCTGGCGCCAGACGCCGTACTTGGGTTTCCGCATGTCAGGGTTTCAGCGCTATCTCTTTCGGAACGTGTTGAGAACCCTGCTGGCAATCGTCGGCGGTCTTGCGCTTATTGCGCTTCTGACGCAAGGGCTTGCGCAGGACCGGCTCGACCTGATCATCGAGAATCGCCAGTCGGTTGTGGTCTATTTGTGGGTGTCGGTTCTGGCGACGCCGCAGATCATTTCCCTGCTGATGCCTATCGCCCTGTTTATCGCAACGGCATCCGCGCTGAACGCCGCCCATCGCGACAATGAGGTGGTGGTGGCTCAGGCTTCGGGCATGTCGAACTGGCAGGTCGCCTCGCCCGTGCTGCGGCTGGCGACGCTGGCGGCCATCCTCCACCTCGGGCTCAACCTGTGGATACAGCCGGCGGCGTCGCGGGAGCTGCGCCAGACGGTGACGGAAGCCTCCACAGACCTCGCCTCCTCGCTGGTGCGCGAGGGCATGTTCATGACGCATGGCGATGGCCTGACCACATTCGCCGGCCAGGTGAACGGGTCCGAGATCAGCTTCCTCGTCGCTAATGACAGCCGGGACCCTACCAACGAAGCGACCTTCATCGCCAAGACGGCTTTTGTCTCCGAAGTCGAGGGCAAGCCGACGCTGATCCTGCGCGATGGCCAGCGCCAGACGATCCGCAACAATGGCGCGCTGGAGGCGCTGACATTCCAGCAATCGCCGCTGGAGCTAGGCGCATTCGTCAACGACCAGAAGGCGATTGTGATGGAGGAGTCGGACCGCTTCCTGCCCGAACTCTTCTTTCCGGACATGAACAATTATTACGACGTGAAAAACGCCGAGGCGTTCCAGGCTGAGGGCCATTCGCGGATAGCGGCGCCGTTGCTGAACGTGGCGATGGCGATGCTCGCGATCTTTTCGGTGCTCGGCGGCGACTTCAACCGGCGTGGCTATGCGAAACGTATCGCGATGGCGTCAGCGGGCGCTGTGCTGCTGCGGCTTATGGCCTTCCAAACCACCGCTGCGGCGGGCGGAGATTCGGATCTGAACTATCTGCAGTATGTGTTGCCGATGTTCGTGATCGGGCTGATCGGCTTCTTCTACTTCGTGGTTCCCGCACTCAAGCGGCAACGTGTCCGGCTGAGGACAGCGTAGCCATGGTGATCGTGGGGCGGATACAGCGGTATATCTTCATCCAGTGTCTCATCTCCCTGATGATGACGCTGGGCATCATCCTGCTGGCCATCCTTCTGGTGGATGTGGTCGAACAGGTACGGACGGTGGGCAGCCGCACCGAACTTGGTATCGAAACGGCTTTCCGGCTGACGCTGATGAAGACGCCCGGACTGCTGCTGGAAACCCTGCCCTTCGCCATGCTGGTGGGGTCGATCCTGACCTATTCGCAACTTAGCCGCCGCAGCGAAATCCCCGCCGTGCGCGCCGCCGGCGTTTCGGCGTGGCGCTTTCTGGGTCCTGTTATGGTGCTGGCGGTTGTGGTCGGCGCGGCGATGGTGATGATCATCGATCCTCTGGCCACACGCCTGAACCAGGACTTCCAGAACGAACGCGACCGTCTGCTGGGCAACGCGCCGGTGCAGACCAATGGCGTCTGGCTGAGCCAGGGCGACCTGCAAGCCACTGCAGCGGAGGAAGCCGGTTCGGTCGCGGAGGAAAACCCAAACGGTCAGGCGATCATCCACGGGCGTGAAGTCATTGGGCGCGGACAGGCGCTGGAGGACGTGACTTTCTGGTATTTCCGGCCAGGCCCCGGCGGCCCGGCTGACCGCGTGTTCACGCACCGGATCGACGCAGAGCGGGCTGAGCTGACCCCCGGCTTCTGGCAGCTTACGAGCGTCGTGGAAAATCGCCTCGGAGGCGATGTGAGGCGCGTGCCCAATCTCGCCCTGCCCACCAACCTGAAAAGCGACACCCTGCTTACCCGTTTTGCCTCAGCCAAAACCATTCCGTTCTGGGAACTACCGCAATTCATCGACGCGGGACGCGCGGCGGGCATGGAGGTGGACGCTTATGTGCTGAAGTTCCACGGGCTGCTGGCGACGCCTCTATTCATGCTGGCCATGGCGTTGATCGGCGCTGTGGTCTGCCTGCGGCTGGCGCGGTCTGGCGGGCTTTCTCGGCTGATCGGCGCGGGCGCGCTGGCAGGTTTCGTGCTGTTCTTCGTGACGCGACTGTCGGCGGGAATGTCGGCGTCGGGCGCCACATCCCCCGAAGCGGCAGCCTGGTGTCCGCCCCTGTTTGCGCTGTTCGCAGTGTTGACACTGCTGGCACACGCTGAAGACGGCTGAGCCCGGTTTTCCGTGAGCGTATTGGCCTTTCCTGAACGTAATGCAGCGCCATTTGCTGTGGCTTGAGAGCCGCGCTGCCCTGGGGACTCGTGGAAAACCGTTGAGCGCCTTTACGCCCCCCCAGCCATTGCGTATCGGTTTGAGGCTGGGAGTCGCTCGCAATCAGTTCGCGAGGGGAGAGTGATGGTGTTGCGGCTTACCTGCCTCGCGTCCGTCGCTGCCGTCGCCATTACGGCGGGCAGCGTGGCCTACGCACAGCAAGCGCCTGTGGCGCCGCCTGCCCCCACCCCAACCTCGTCATCGGCTGAAGACGAAGACATCGTCCTGCAGGCCGATACGATCGAGGAAAATCAGGACACGAGCGTCGTCACGGCGTCCGGCAATGTCGAAATCCGCGTTGGCGACCGCACCCTGCTTGCGGATCGCGTGGTTTATGACCGCAACAGCGAAACGATGCGGGCCCAAGGCCGTGTGCAGATTTCCGACGGGTCGGGCCAGGTCCAGTTCGCGGACGAGATCGAGGCGGATGAGGATTTCCGCAATGGCTTCGCGACCCGCTTTTCGGCTCGACTTTCCGCAAGCTCGCTGGTGACTGCATCTTCCGCCGTTCGCACGGATGGCACGAAGAACGCGCTTGATCAGGTCGTCTTCACGAACTGCCCGGTCTGCATCGAGAAGAATCGCGATCCGACATGGGTGCTGCGCGCCCGGCGGGCGATGCTGGATCAGGAAGACCAGATGATCACCT
This sequence comes from Hyphomonadaceae bacterium, assembly GCA_030696545.1. Lineage (GTDB taxonomy): Bacteria > Pseudomonadota > Alphaproteobacteria > Caulobacterales > Hyphomonadaceae > UBA7672. The sequence goes on along the minus strand of JAUYSA010000175.1, from coordinate 8,315 downwards.
ACCAGGACGCGGTCCTGGAGGTTGCGGGCGTGCCTGTGCTGTACGTGCCGTGGTTCGCCCACCCTGACCCGAATTCGGAACGCCGCTCCGGCCTGATGACGCCGGACCTGGGTTTGTCGTCGAAGATTGGCCCGTTCTACGAGCAGCCCTATTACCTCGTGATCTCTCCGTCCGAGGACGTGACGATCAGCCCGATGCTGTCGACCAATGTGAACCCGCTGGTGAAGGTGGATTACCGCAGGCGGTTTTTCTCCGGTTTCATACAGGCGGAAGGCAGCTTCACACACGACCAGGAATTCAACTCGGACGGCGATCAGTTCGGCGACAACACATGGCGCAGCCACCTTTACGCCTCGGGCTTCTTTGCCATCAACAAGGACTGGAACTGGGGCTTTGGCATCGAGCGCCAGACGGACGATCTTTACGATCGCCGGTACGACATCGACGGCGAGGACGATATGCGCGGCCTAGTCGCCAGCCAGCCGCGCCAGCTTCTGACGCAGGCCTATGTCACGGGGCAGGAGCCCGATTTCTACTTCGAAGCCGGCACCTTCCTGTTCCAGGGCCTGCGCGCAGGCGACGACGACGCCACAATCCCGAAAGTCGTCCCTGCTGTGTTCGCCGAGAAGGTTTTTGATTTTGGCCCCGCCGGAGGCCAGCTTGCGACGGATTTCAGCGCTGTTGGCCTGCTGCGCGATCAGATGACCTCCCTGCCCAACGGCCAGATGACGCTCGACAGCGCACGCGCCAGCGCCACCGCTGACTGGCGGGCGCAGTACATTGTCGGCCCCGGCGTTGTGGTCGAGCCGTTCGGCCTTGGTCGTGGCGACGTGTATCGCATCGACGATGGCAGTGCGGCCGGCGAGCGAAACATTTCACGCGTACTTGGCGTTGCTGGCGCGCAGGTCAGCTATCCGCTGATCAGCCGCGGCGAGAACATGGACATCATCGTCGAGCCGATCGCGATGATTGCTTACGGCACGCCAGATGCGAACGACGACGGCATTCCCAACGAGGACTCGCTGGTCTTCGAGGCGGACGAGACCAACCTGTTCCGCCCCAATGCAGTTACCAACTATGACCTTTGGGAAGGCGGCGCCCGCGCCTCCATCGGCGTCAGCGCTACCGCGCGCATCGGCAAGGATGTCGAACTGACCACCCTCGTCGGCCGCCGCTGGCGCGAGGATGGAGATCCCGCTTTCAACGATCTCAGCAATCTATCCGGCGAGAAGTCTGACTATGTCGCCTCCGTCCGCGCCGACCTTGGCACTATCTTCAACGTCGGCGCCCGATTCCGCGTGGACGACGAATACGAAGTGAAGCGGATGGACGTGGACGCCGGGGCCAATTTCTGGCGCGTCCGTGGCTCGGCCCGCTATTTCAAGGTGGCGGAGAACGCATCGGGGATCGCGGACGAAGGCATCGCGTGGAATGGCGAGTTCAAGATCGACAACAACTGGTCGGCTGTCTTCGAGCAGACCCGCAACATCGCACAAAAGGACGATATCCGCCTGGCCCTGGGCATCGCCTATCGCGATGAATGTTCGTTCTTCCAACTGGCCTATGAGCGTTCCGGCTCACGCGATCGCACGCTGGGGCCGTCCGAATCGATCCGCTTCCAGTTCGTGCTGACCGGCCTGGGCGGCGTTTCGGACGCGGATACCGACTAATCCTGCCGAAAAATGCTCTTTCAGGGCGAATTGCCCCGTCTGCGCTAGGCGCCTCGCATTTGGCTGCGCGGCCCGGTATATCCGCCATGCTTTTGCCTTTACCTGACCTCAGGGTTGGGCCCTTCAGGGTGTTTGGATGAAACGTATTATAGCGATCGCACTGGCCGTTACGGCCGCCTCCGCCGGCCTGGCGCTGGCCCAGCAGACGCCGCAGCCCGCTGCGGCGCGCGGCCAGACCATCGACGGCATCGTGGCGTCGGTGAATGACGAGGTCATTTCCCAGTCAGACGTGCGCAACCGGATGCGCTGGATGCTGCTGCGCTTCGAGGAACAGCCTGACGAGCAGATCATGGGCCAGATCCAGCAAGAAGCGATCGAGAACCTGATCGAGGAGAAAGTGCAGCTGCACGAGTTCCGCAAGCTCGTGAAGGACGAGGAAATATCGCCCGCCGAAGTCGATGAGAACCTCAACGAGCTCGCTCGCGGTTATAAGCTCACGAAGGACCAGTTCCTGCGGGCGCTGAGCGAAGCCGGAATTCCCGAGGAGTCGATCCGGGACATGGAGAAGGCGAAGATCGCATGGACCGCGCTGATCCGCGGCCGCTATTTCAAGCAGGTGCGCGTTTCGGAACTGCGCATCGATGGCATGCTTGAGCGGATCGAGGATGGCCTCGGCAAGCCGCAATACCGGCTGTTCGAGATTTTCCTGTACGCGCCGGATCAGGCATCGCGCACCAATGCGCGCGCGCGTGCGGAAACACTGATCAAGAACATCAATGAAGGCGCAGACTTTGCCACGCTGGCGCAGCAGTTTTCGGCCTCGCCGTCGGCGGCGGCTGGCGGCGACCTGAGCTGGCTTTCGCCGGGCGACATGCGTTCGCCGGAAATCGAGAAGGCCGTGATGGAGGCGCCGACCGTGCCGACGCTTCTCCCGCCGATCGAGAGCGATGGCGGCGTGTATGTGATCGCTGTGACCGGCAAGCGAGAGCCCAGCGATCCAAAGATGGCGATGATCCTGAACCTTGAGCAGGTTATCGCGCGCGGCGAAGGCGCTACGGACAAGCTCACGAAGGTGAAGACGGATGCAGCCGATTGCGCCAGCGTAGCGAAGGCTACGAATGGCGTGGACGGGCTGACCCACACGCCTATGAAGGATGTGGGCCTGCAGCAGATCGCGCCCGCTTACCGCGCGCCGCTGGAAAATCTAAGTGTGGGCCAGTCGACAGATATCATCGACACGCCGGACGGCGGGAAGATGATCTTCTACGTTTGCGAGAAAAAATCGGGCAATTCCGAACTGCCCTCGCGCGACGAGATCAAGGACCGCCTGTTCAACCAGGAGCTGGGACTGGTCGCTGAGCGCTACCTGCGCGATCTCAAGCGCGAGGCGACGATCGTTCGGCGCTAGGCGATGGCTACGGCTCTTCTGCCGCTTGCAATGACGATGGGCGACCCCGCCGGGGTCGGCCCGCTGATATCGTTCAAAGCCTACGACGAAGTGCGGGCGCAGGGCGGCAGGCCGTTCTATGTGATCGCGCCGTCTGCCGTCATGGAGGCGATGGGACGCCCAGTCGCGCTGATCAGGAAACCAGAGGAAGCGGGCGCGGCGTTTGGCGAGGCGCTGCCTGTGCTGTCTATTCCCGGTGGGCCGACGATCGCGGGCAAGCCCGATCCGGCTAGCGCCCCTGCGGTGATTGAATCCATCAGGCTTGCGGTTGAACATACGCGCACGGGCAAGTCGGCGGCGGTGGTGACGAACCCGATCGCGAAGGCGTTACTGTATCGCGCGGGGTTCAAGCATCCTGGACATACGGAATATCTGGCGGAGCTGGCTGCGGATGGCGGCGTTGCGCCACGGGCCGTGATGATGCTGGCGGGCGGCGGACTGCGCGTGGCGCTGGCGACGATCCACCGGCCGCTGGCGAGCGTGATATCGGCGCTGTCGACGAGCCTGATCGTGGAGATCGGACTGATCGTGGATCAGGCGCTACGGCGCGATTTCGGGATTGAGCGGCCACGGATCGGGCTGTGCGGCGTGAACCCCCATGCGGGCGAAGATGGCGAGATCGGGCGCGAAGAGATCGAGATCATCAATCCGGCCGCGGTAAAACTGCGGGCGCGCACGATCGACATTTCGGATGCGCGGCCGGGCGACACGATCTTCCACGAGGCGCGGGCGGGACGGTTCGACGCCGTGATCGCTATGTATCACGATCAGGGGCTGATCCCGGTGAAGACGCTGGACATGTGGGGCGGCGTGAACGTGACGCTGGGCCTGCCGTTCATTCGTACATCGCCGGACCACGGCGTCGCCTATGATGCGGCAGCTGCGGGCGTGGCGCGCGCGGAGAGCCTGATTGCCGCGATCCGAATGGCGGACGAGATGGCTCACGCACGCGCAGCAGCGCGATGAGTACGCCGCTGACGCCGGGCGCGGCGAAGAAATCACTTGGCCAGCACTTCCTGTTTGACCCCGCCCTGCTGAAGCGCGTGGCCAACGCTGGCGGCGACGTCAAAGGCAAGACCGTTGTTGAGGTGGGGCCGGGGCCCGGCGGACTTACGCGCGCTTTGCTCGATAGCGGCGTGGGGCGGTTGATCGCGATCGAGCTGGATGACCGCTTTGCGGAAGGGCTCGCGCTTTGGCCAGAAGCCCGCAGCGGGCAAATGCATGTGCATCATGGCGACGCGCGCCGCGTGAACATTGCCGAGCTGGTGAAAGCGGTCGGCGGTGAACTGCCGGCCATGATCGTCGCCAACCTGCCCTATAATGTCGGCACGCCGCTGCTGGTGGAGTGGCTAAAGACAGCGGACTGGCGCAGCACGATGGTGCTGATGTTCCAGAAAGAAGTGGCGCTGCGGATCTGCGCGGCGCCCGATGACGAACACTATGGCCGCCTCGCCGTGCTGGCGCAGGCCGCGTCGCGGCCACGTATCGCGATGATAATTCCGCCGGGCGCTTTCCGGCCGCCGCCGAAGGTGGACAGCGCGGTTGTCGTTCTCGACCCGCTGCCGCCGGGCGAAGGCTATGACGATCTCAATGCCTTGGAGGCGGTCACGGCCGCAGCCTTTGGCCAGCGGCGCAAGATGCTGCGCGCGGCGCTGAAATCGCTGGACGGCGCGGTGGACGCGCTTGCGGTGGCGGAGATCGATCCGACGCGACGGGCGGAGACGCTGACGCAGGCGGAGTTCCGCAAGCTCGCGACGGCGTGGCGCAACCGTTAGAGTGGGATCGGCCTAAATCCGGTCGCTTCTAGCTGGTCTCGCCCGTCGTCGCGCTGCCACTCTGCGTCTTGGTCGCGACGTGGGCATCTTTCAGCAGCTGGTCGACCATGATGCCGAGCGAGGCGCGGACGCGCTTGTTGCGTTCGGTGATCAGGATCGAGCGGATCTCGTTGAAGGCTGTGTCGAGATTGTCGTTCACGATCGCGTAGTCGTATTCGCCCCAGCGCAGGATGTCCTGGCCGGCGCCGTCGAGACGCGACTGCACCGACTTCGGGTCAGCGCCCGGACGCCCCTCCAGCCGGTGCTTCAGCTGGGCCAGCGAGGGCGGCAAGATGAAGATCGACACCACATCGCCCGGACGGATTGTCTTGAGCGCGCGGGCGCCCTGCCAGTCGACGTCGAATACGACGTCCATGCCGGCGACCAGACGCGCCTCGACTTCGCTGCGCGGCGTGCCGTAGAAATTCTTGAAGACCTTCGCCCATTCGAGAAACTCGTCATGGTCGATCATCTGCTGGAATTGCTCGACCGAGCGGAAGTGATAGTCGGCGCCATCGCGCTCGTTCGGGCGCGGCGAGCGTGTGGTGGCTGAAATCGACAGTTCGACGCCCGGCACGTCGGAGATGATCCGGCTGCACAGCGTCGTCTTGCCGGCGCCCGACGGGCTGGAGATCACGAGCATGATCCCCCGGCGCGGGCGGACCTTCTGCACCGGCGTGCTGTCGGGGCGCTCACTCGACATTCTGAACCTGCTCCCGGAACTGTTCGATCAGCGACTTTAGCGCCAAACCGGCATTCGTCAGCTCAAGGCTGGCCGATTTGGAGCAAAGCGTATTCGCCTCCCGGTTAAGCTCCTGACACAGAAAGTCCAGCTTCCGGCCGGCCGCCTCGCCCGCCGCCAGCATCTGGCGGGCGGAAATTATGTGGGCGGAAAGCCTGTCCAGCTCTTCGCGAACGTCGGCGCGGGTGGCCATGATCAGGACTTCCTGCGCGATGCGGTCGGCATCGATGGAGGCGTCCTTGGCGATGTCGTTGAGACGCGCCCTGAACCTCTCACGCACCAGCTCGGGCTGCCTGGCCGCGAACTCGTTCGACTGGGCAACTAGCTGTTCAACCTGCGCCAGCATGGCGTTGAACAGCTGCAACAGGCCTTCGCCTTCACGTCCCCGCGCGGCGGCCAGCATGTCGAGCGCCTGATCAAGGCCGGCGAGCAGGTCCTTCGCGGTGGTCTCGTCCACGGCATTACTGGTGCGCGCTGCGCCCTTGGTCACGCCTGTTGCATTGAGCAGGCCGTCGAAACTAGCAGGCTGAACGCCTGATCCCGGCCGCGCCCAATGCCGAGACAGGCGCGCCAGCCGCGCCAGCTCTCGCGTGTCGATCGCGATGAAGCCCGCATCCTTCGTCCAGTCGATCTTGAGCTGAAGCTGGAAGCTGCCGCGCGAGAAGCGCTCCTTCACACGGCGGCGCGCTTCAAAATCGACCGCTTCGCAGCCGGGTGGGAAGTTGGTGCGCAGGTCGATCGACTTGCCGTTGACGGAGCGCGCTTCCCAGACCCAGGCGCCCCACGCGGCCTGGCCCTGTGCGCGGCCGAAGCCTGTCATCCCCCGGATCATGCCGCGCCCCTGAACACCTGATACCTCACTGACGCGGCGCGGGGCTGGCGGGCGCCCTGTTGGCGTCGCGCTGCTTCTCGATCTCGCGCCACTTGGAAACGTTTGCGTTGTGCTCGCCCAGCGTCTCGGCGAAGGCGTGGCCGCCAGAGCCGTCGGCGACAAAATAGATGTAATTGGTCTGCGCTGGATTGAGCACGGCCTTGATGGACTCACGGCCCGGATTGCAGATCGGCGTCTTGGGCAGGCCGTCGATCTGGTAGGTATTCCACTCGGTCTTCTGCGCGATCTCACTGACGCGCAGGCCGTGGCCAAGTGGAACGCCGCGCGTGATGCCATAAACGATGGTGGGGTCGCTCTGCAGGCGCATCGGCTTGTTCAGGCGATTGATGAAGAGGGAAGCCACCTGCGGCCGCTCGTGCGGGACGCCGGTTTCATTCTCGACGATGGAAGCCAGGTTCACGGCCTCTTCGGGCGTCTTGATGGGCAGTCCCGGCTGACGGTTTGGCCAGAGCTCGGCCAGCAAATCCTGCTGCGCCTTGATCATCCGATCTATGACGGACTCCACCGTGTCTCCGCGCGTGACGGCATAGTCGCCGGGGAGCAGCACGCCCTCGGCCGGAACTGCGGGAACGGGGCCAGCAAGTTTGTAGGTGTGCTCCGCGCCGCCGGTGGCTTTCCATTCGCGCTCGACCAGCAGGCTGAGGATCATCTGGCTGGTTAGCCCTTCGGGCACGATCACCGCGTACTGCAGGGCGCTACCGTCCGAGAGCTCCTTCACAATCGCTTCCATCGAAGCGCCGCTCTTGATCTCGTACTCGCCGGCCTTCAGCACCGGCTTGTCGCCCAACAGCTCGCGCACACGCAGGGCGAGGCGGAACTGGCTGTCATCCGAGATGGCGCCGGCTTCCTTGAGCTTTGTGGCGATGGCCTGCGAGCTGGACCCACGCTCGATCATCACGACGCGCGGCTTGCCATCGGGCGTTGCGGGGCCTTCGCCCGTGTATGCGCTGTTGAGCCAGAACCAGCCCGCGCCGGCGGCAACCGCCGCGACGATCACCAGCGAGAAAAGGATGCCGAAAAGCTTGCCCAAGCTGAACTCCCGAGACTGCCCACGACTCTAGCCCGCTAGTATGGATCAGTCCGCAGCTTTCATCACAAGTGCGGCGTTCGTCCCACCAAAGCCGAACGAATTCGACAGCACGGCGCGCACCTTCTTTTTCACGGCCTTGTGCGGCGTGAGATTGATGGGGCTTTCGAACGAAGGATTATCAAGATTCAGCGTCGGCGGGATAATGCCGTCGCGCATGGCCAGCACGGCGAAGATCGCTTCGACGGAGCCAGCCGCACCCAGCAAGTGGCCCGTGGCAGACTTGGTCGACGATAGATGTGTTGTCGAAGCCGCATTGCCCAGCACGCGCGCAACCGCGCGCACTTCGATTTCATCGCCCGCTGGCGTCGATGTGCCGTGCGCGTTGACGTAGTCGATCTCGGAGGCGTCGAGCCCCGAACGCTGCAGCGCTGTGCGCATTGCGCGCTCACCGCCATCGCCCGTCTCGTCTGGCGAAGTGATGTGAAAAGCATCGCCTGTGAGGCCATAGCCCAGGACTTCTGCGTAGATATGCGCGCCGCGCTTCTTGGCGTGCTCATACTCTTCCAGCACGACAATGCCCGCGCCTTCGCCCATCACGAAGCCGTCGCGATCCTTGTCGAAGGGGCGGCTCGCCTTTTCAGGGGCGTCGTTGCGCGTGCTCAGCGCCCGCATGTTGCCGAAGCCTGCCAGGCCCATCGGCGAGATGCTCGCCTCCGCGCC
>JAUYSA010000153.1 GCA_030696545.1 Hyphomonadaceae bacterium | reverse complement strand
AGCGGACGAATTGGTCCAGTGGACCAATTCGAGCAACGAACGCCCGAGCGTAAGCGAGGGCCGGGGCGCACGCACCGCCGTCAACGTGTAATCACGGCTCCAGGCTCCGCGGCCAACGCACCCTGCTGAAAACCGCCCCATCGGCTGAACCCACCCCCTCCGTCTCGATGCTACGCATCGATCCACCTCCCCCAGTCTTCGACTGGTGGAGGCAAAACACCGGCGCCTTGCCTCCCTCAGTGCGAAGCACTGGGGGAGGTGGATTGCGCGCCCTTGCGCGCAAGACGGAGGGGGCTCACACGCGCCGCCCTCAACTTGTCATCCATCAAACCCACCACCCAACCCCGCCGAATCCCCCACCCCTTTCCCCAACACAATCAACGCCCCAGCTGGTGGACAAAAACCCCTCCATCCCCACCCCCACAGACCGCGCGTATAATGCGCCCCATGAACGCGACCGGCCTCATCATCCCCGCGCCCCTGCGCACGCTGTGGAGCGAAGCCCGTGACTGGGTCAGCTTCATCCTGGCGAAGTTCGACCGCGCCACGATGCGCACCACCGGCATCCGGCGCGAGCACGGCGCCCGCCTCGCCATCTGGCTGCTCGGCGTCGAGAGCTCGATCCGCCGCCTGATCCTCACAGCCGCGCTCACCCTCACGCCGCCATCGCAACGCACGCGCGCATCGCGCGCCCAACCGGCGCCCGCACAGCCACGCCCGAAAACCTTCCGCATCTTCCGCCTGCACGCGCAAGATGCGACAGCACAACGCCAGCACACGCGCCGCGCCTCAGCGCCCGCGCCCTACGGCCACATTCGCTTTCCCGCTGATCCGCTGCTCGCCCTCGGCGCGCCGCCTTCAAGCGCCCGGCGCCACGGAGACAATGGCGGCCCGCGCCTCCCCCGAAGCCGCGCGCCCAACCCGCTCGACCGCCACGGACGCCTCTCGCGTCAGGACCCGGACTGGCGCGCGCCGGAACAGTCCACCCGCCCCTCCATGCCACGCGATCCTCACGCGAAACGCACGCGCACCCAACGCGCGCCGCACAACCCCGAAGCCCTGCCGCCCAGCCTCCACGACTGGCGCCGCCACCATGACGAATGGCAAAGACTGATCCCCGCGCCCGGCCTCGCCGCGCGGCTCGATGCGCTCGAACGCATCGCCGCCAATCCCGATGCCGCCATCCTGCGCACGGCGCGCCGCCTCACCCGCTCACGCGAACGCGCGCTTGCCCTCGCCCGCGCCGCGCGGCCCGCCTCACGCACGCCCCGCCGCGTCCGCCATGTGCAGACAGCCGGCCACGCGCCACGCTTTGCCGAAGCCTGTCACGACGCGCTCGCCGCCCATGACACCAGCTAGCCCGCCCCAGCCCGCAGCCTCACGCAACCCGCCCTCCCGGCGGGATCGCGCCCTCATGCCCGAACGGCTTCCACTCAACCCGATATCGTTTTAGACCGGCCCCATGGAATTCAAACCACACGAAATCGCCCTGATCATCGCCGCCGTCGCGATCCCGCTGATATTCCTGGTGCTGGGATTCATCCCGGGCGGGCTCAGCTTCATCGGCGATTTCCTGATGCAGTCCGCCAACATGCCCTGGCTCTTCTTCGGCGGCGCCGCCCTGCTGTTCATCGTGCTCGCCTGGCGCATCTACCGCCGCATTCGCCCCGCGCAAAAAAAGAAGAAAGCGCCCGAACCCGAGCACATCTCGCCCACGCCGAAATTCTCGCTAAGGCGAGACCCGCCCGAAGGCGGTTCAAAAAACTGAAAGTAAATTAGCCCTCATCCTGAGCAGGCCCGATGGGCCGTCCGTCGAAGGACGAGGGCGTACTCACAAATCAAAACGGCAGCTTGAACCCCGGCAACATTCCGCCCAGTCCGCCCGTCGCATCCTTCATCGCCTCGGCCATCGCATCGTCCAGCTTCCGCCGCGCATCGGCATGCGCCGCCTTCACCAGGTCCTCGATCATTTCCTTGTCGGACGGGACAAGAATCGACGGATCAATCGTCAACGCATGAAGCTCGCCCTTGCCCTTCAGCGTGACCTTGACCATGCCGGCGCCGGAAGATCCCTCGGCGGTGATCTCTTCCATTTTCGCCTGCGCTTCCTGCAAGCGCTGCTGCATCTGCTGCGCTTGGCGCATGATATCGGAGAGGTCTTTCATTCGTCGTCCTCACGCTCTTCAGGGTCGGGGATGATTTCGTCCAGCCGTTCACGATGTCCGAAATCGACATGGATCACGTTAGCCCGCGCCGGCTCCGCGACTTCTTCCATCTCGTCGGCCGCATCGGGATCGTCGATCCGCAGAACCCGCGAGCCCGGAAAAACCCTCAGCGCCTCGACGATACGCGGATGCGCCTCGACGGCCTGCATCTTCTCGCGGCCCCGGCGCTTGCGAAGCTCGCTGGTGCTCTCGGCCGATCCATCGCCCGATTGCAGGACTTCCCATTCAACGCCGCTGATCTTCTCCAGCCAGTCCTTGATCTTCTGCGAAAGATTCGACGGCGTGCCCGGCGCGGCAGTGTAGTTGAAATGTCCGAAGTCGATCTCCGCCGGCCGCACGAAACGCTCGATCTCGTACTTCAGCGAAATCTCCCGCCGCGCCTCAAGCTCGGCAATGATCTCCCGAAGCGAAGACATCCGGACGATCGGGTGCTGCCCATCGTCATCGTGCGGCTCAGGCGCAGATGCGACCGGCGCTTCGGTGCGCGGAGCCTCGCGCTCAGGCTGGGACTTTGGGGGCGGCACAGCGGCCCCACCCGCAAGAAGCCGCATCGCGTCTTCCGGCGACGGAAGGCTGGCGGCCGCCGCGAGCCTGAGAACAACCATCTGCGCCGCAGCCGGCGGATCCGGCGCCCGCGCGCAGTCCTCGAACCCCTGCAACAGCAATCGCCACATCCGGGCCGACTGCGCCGGCGAAAGCCTCCCCGCCATCGCCCGCGTCCGCTTCGCCCAGTCAGCCGGGCCAACGAACGCGTATGCATCCTTCAGCGCCTGCGCCCGCGAAATCTCGACGACCGCGTCCATCAAGTCCTTGATCAGCACAGGCGCATCCGCCCCCTGCTCAAGCAGGGCCGACGCCTCGGTCAGCGCCGCCTGATGGTCCGACGCGATGATCTTCTCCATCAGGTCGAGCACGCGCGAGCGATCGGCAAGGCCCAGCATATCGCGGACCTGTTCGGCGCTCACGCCCTTGCCGCCGGATTCAGTCGCACCCTGAACGATCGCCTGATCGAGAATGGAAAGCCCATCGCGCGCCGACCCTTCCGCCGCGCGGGCGATGAGCGCGAGCGCTTCAGGCGCGATCCTCGCGCCCTCTTTCGCGCAGATGTTCGCCAGATGCTGTTGCAATGCTTCGGTCGAGAACCGCTGCAGATTGAACCGCTGGCAGCGCGAAAGAACCGTCACCGGAACCTTGCGGATTTCGGTCGTCGCGAAAATGAACTTCACATGCGGCGGCGGTTCTTCCAGCGTCTTCAGCAGCGCATTGAACGCCGCCGTCGAAAGCATGTGAACTTCGTCGATCACATAAACCTTGAACCGCGCCGAGACCGGCGCATAGCGCGATCCATCCAGAAGATCGCGCATATCGGAAACGCCGGTGTGCGATGCCGCATCCAGTTCCAGAACATCAGGATGGTTGCCCGCCATGATCGACGCGCAGTGAACCCCCGGCGAGTCCAGCTGCATCGAAGGCTGGTGAACGTCCTTCGTTTCGTAATTCAGCGCCCGCGCCAGCAGCCTCGCCGTCGTGGTCTTCCCCACTCCGCGAACGCCGGTCAGCATGAAGGCATGTGCTATGCGCCCGGTCTTGAACGCATTGGTCAGCGTCCGGACCATGGCTTCCTGCCCGACCAGATCCTCGAACCGGATCGGCCGGTATTTGCGGGCCAGCACCTGATAGGCCGGCGGGCCAACCGGAACGTCGTCCCCGAACATGGACGCCGTCATCGTGTCGCGCGGTTCCGCAACATCGTCTTCGGGCCCGTCAGACGGGGGTTTCGGGGGCTTCCTAGCGGCCATAATCCCTATATGGCGCATCGAACGCCATCACGCCAACCCGGACGCGCCGGAGCGTCAATTTCAGCTGTGGAAGCAGAGAGGATCGGTGCAGGCTGGTCACGACCCAAGCTAAACTCGTTACGGCTGCTTCCTTCCGGACCTGACCGGGTTG
>JAUYSA010000106.1 GCA_030696545.1 Hyphomonadaceae bacterium | reverse complement strand
TGAGCATGATGTTTTTTGCGCGAGAGCCGCTCCTCAGCAACCGCGAAGGCAAGCTGGCCGTCGATTGCAAGCGCAGCGGCGGCGTCGTGGCTATCGCTGATGCCTAAAACTACGCTGGCCATTGTCCTTGTCCCCGTCCCTGGACTTACCAACAAACCATACCAATAGATGCTGGTCTGTCACGTAAGTCCGAGTTGGCATTATGACATCGTCCTAAGCCGGGATTGCCGGTTCAGACGCTGATGTGGCAGCGGGAGAAGCGGGGTATGTACAGCGCTTGCCCAGAGCGAAGGCGTTACTTGAGGGAGCGCTCTCTTGTGACGATGTAGATGATCTTTGCCGCTGGATGAAGCAAACAAGTTGCCCACTCCGTTCTGTCTATAGGGCCGCTACAGCGCTGGATTTCCTTTTATTCTAGAGCGCAAGAGGCTCGTCACCTAGATCAACATCGCAAATCCGACTAACTAGGCGACCAAGCGTTTTGCGGAGATGCGCGTGTCGGGTGCGGCTGATAGTCAGTTTTTTGTGAAGGAGAGCTTCTGCGTCTCAAGACGAGGAGCGGACCAATTATGCCAGGATATCATCGTCGACAACTCGAGTTACCTGGGAGTCATTGACGCTTCCGCACCTGGTGGTGCTCCAAGTGTAGACGGCCAGCGACCTGCCGCTTTGGTAGCAGGTGTTGTGTCAAATTGCTTTTCAACGCTCGACCCTGCGATGACCGCTGGCGAATTTGTGAGGGAGGTAACCCGAACGATCGAAGGGCTGAAGTTAAACAGAAAAATGTTGCCTTTCCCTTCGACCGGAGCTGCTATGTTTGCGGTACTGCACAAGAAGCGTCGCGAGGTCTGGAGGGTCGGCAATCCTTGGGTAATTTTCGACGATGAAGTCGTCGCTGGCCAGTTGCCTGCCTTTACGAGAGCGGCATCCTTCAGAGCTGTTTATGTGCAGGCTCTGGCTGCCAAAGGATTTTCCAGACATGAGCTGACCGGCGGAGTCCACGATGTGGAATTTCAGCAGATGCTGGATGATACGCTGGGTCAGCTGGCCAACAACTATGGGACATTTGGCTTTGGTGCCCTCAACGGCATTGATATTCCGCCGCCGTTTGTCGAAGTTTTTTCTGTAGACGCGGGAGTCAAAACCATCACGCTCGCGACGGACGGATATCCGTTCCCTCCGCGCGAGCTGCAAAGCAGCGAACTTGAGCTTGAAAGCGCTCTTCTTGATGACCCCATGATGGTCAGCAGATTTGAAACTGTTCATGGTCGCGGAAAGGGCTGGACGTCATTCGATGACCGCGCCTTTATCCAAATACAATCAGGCTAACTGGCTCTTCTCGATTACAGAGCGCTGGTCGGCGAGCCAATAGGAATGCGAGCGCCGATCAACGCGCTTTGCATCAATAGTGCGATCGATGGCAATACCGGCGATCCTTGGTCGATTGCTGCCAAAAGAAAATTCACCGCAATATCAGCTAGCCTTGCGTGCATAACGAATGCATCGGTTCCGGTATGCGCTGCAACTATCGCCTGGGTGGAGGATCCGGCGATGGTTACGGCGTCGTTCACTGCAATCCAGGGCGCCGCCTGACCGATAATGAGACCCGGTGTCCAAATCGTCGAAGAGTCCTCATTCGCATGAAAGCGTCGTGTAGTTAGTTCGATGAGAGACAGGATCCGGTTGGGATTGCTATCGAGTTGGTGAAGCTCAAGTACCGTTCGAACATTGAACCATAAACTCAGCCATCCATGTCGGCCGCCTGCAAGGAGGCGTCCGACAACGTCAGAAAACCACCACTCAACGCCGGCATTATTTTTCTCGGCGGCGAAGACTTCATATGGGTGACGTTCATCTTGCACCACGTATTTATCCCACGCGGCAATTGATGCAGACCTTCCGGCGAGCGCGCCTCCCATCAGCAGGCAGGTTTCCCGAAAGCCGTCCGCACCGCTGGTCGGACTGAGGCCGCGAGCAATCTTTTCGATTTCGCCAGCCGCATCCTCGATGACACCAAACGAGCGGAGAGGGTCTGGACCAGTAAGCTCAAGTTTCAAGCCGCCGCGCCATTCCGGATCATCAATGAAGCGTTGATCGAGCGGGCGATCCCAAAAACTTTCGTATCGCGACATCGGGCTCTCGATTCAACTCGCTGAGGAGATTACCAAACCGACCAGTTTGGTCGCGTGACAACCCTGTTGTCCCACGCTTGAACAGTCAACGTACGGGGTAGTCCGGATGTGGCGGGCGGAAGCTCAAGTGCCTGATGCAACAAATTCGTCGCTCGATTAGCGGAATGCAGTCAACTACTAGCTGGGCCGCTAACTCGAACAGCTGGTGGGGGGCTTTTTGGTAATGCTGCACGCAAATGCTAGCGGCCTGTAAGAGGACTTTTCGTATTCTCCTTGACCAGGGGACGGCCAGTTTGAGCATGGCCGTTATAGGCTGGGGAGCCCTTGTCTTTCCTATGTGTTCGGCACCTGATCCTCGCCTGTTTATCCGTCTGTTTATCCGCCTGTTTCTCCCGCTGAAATGGCCGAACATCGCCCTGATTTTTATGTGCTTTCTATTGGCGGGCCGATGGAAACAGGCTTTGGAGTTTTTTGAGCCTGTTTGGGATCTGCCATTGACTGGTTGGAAGCCGAACAGGCGTGTTCGTCGGTCAGGATTCGCTTGCGAGAGAAGTGTTGGCGCCTGACTGCACCCACCGCCAGTTGCCTGGGCCTTGGGTCGGGCTCGCAGCCACCGCGTCTCATATCGCCGCATGTTCGGCCTGCCATGGAACTCCGTTGATCTGCTGAAAGGCCTTGCCAAAGCGGGGCTTCGGTTCAATGGGCGATGTTCAAAATTTGCTTCCCCGTGGCTGGGACGGAGACCTTCGCATGGCCCCCAATGACGACGAGCTTCCGCAGGGCCCGGATCACCTGTCAGAGACGCCGCATCTGGCCTCTGCCCTGGAGAGCGATCGCTTCAAGCAGTTTCTTGATCACATGCCCTTCGCGGTCGCTGTGTCCCAGCTCGGTCCTGTGGAGACCATCACTTATGCCAACCTCGGATTCGAGCGTCTGATCGGCAAGCCGGCGGGATCGATCCTCGGCCAGACCTGGCGGATATTGCCGGGGACGGCAACGGGAGCGGGAAGCGAACAGCCCCTGCAGGAGGCTGTCGTCGGAGAGGAAGATTATCTCGGCGTATTCAGGATCGAGAAAGAGCCTCAGCCTGTTTCCGTGGATGCGTGGTCCAACATCATTCTCAGCGATGCAGGAAATCCGACCTACAGACTTGTAGCGCTTGCCGACGTCCGAGAGCGCTCTCCAACCGATCAGGAAAAACTCGCGGAACAGTTGCTGGCGAAAGACATCCTGCTTCGCGAGTTGCAGCATCGCGTGAAAAACAATCTCCAGATGATCACGGCTCTTATCCGTATCGAGGCGCGCAATCTTCGGGGCAATCCTGCGAAGGAGCCGTTTGACCGGCTAGCTGGCAGGATTGAGTCGCTTTCGCTCCTGTATCGCTCAATGGCGGAAAGCCGCGTCGATGACAGTATCGATCTGGGCGTTTACCTCAGCCAGATCGCTTCCTCGGTCATGCTTGCTCACGCTGTCGAAGGCATACGCCTCGATCTCAAGGTCGATACCTGGCCGGTGTCGATCAACGTCGCCATGCCAACCGGGCTGGTCGTCAACGAGCTTCTGACCAATTCCCTCAAGCACGCGTTCACGAGTCGCGAGGGTGGAACGATCACGCTCCATAGTCTGGTCGACGAAACGGGCTGCAGGGTTATCGTGGCCGACGACGGTGTCGGGCTGCAAGCCGATGCTGTGTGGCCGGTTCCCGGAAAGATGACGGCGCTTATCGTCCAGTCCCTGAAGCAGAACGCAGGCGCTGAGCTGAGTATCCAGTCGAAGCCGGACGGCGGAATGCGGGCGACGATCATATTCAGTCGCGCCGATGCTGCTCCGGAGAATGCTGATCCGGCTGCGTGACGCGCCGTCGAAGGCGTGCGTGCGCCTTTAGCGCCTGCGGATCGCGCCCTCGTCAGGAACTTCCAACATTAGACCCCTGCTTCATCCGAAACGCGCTATGGATGACGACAATCAGCCGTGGAGTGTGACGATGCGAGCCGACAAGGACTTCAGGACCTACGAACAGGCTCTCACCATAGTTCAGCGGTTTGGGGAACTTGCGGAAGCCGACCACGAAAAGGGAAAGCACAAGGAAGCCCAGTACAACCTCGCGCACGCGACCTTTGTGGGGGTGAAGCACCTGCTGTTCATGGCCGCAGACGCGGCGATCGACCGGGCGGATGCCCGGGAGCTGGCAGCGAAAAATCATCTTGCGACTGTTGAGCTGCTGTCGCTGACGCTGGCGGCGCTAGGGCGCGACGAAGGCGACACGGGCAGAGACCAGTCAACGCCGCGTGCAAAAACCTCGGAAGGCGCACAGGGTTCTGCCCAAGCTGGCGGTAAATCCGCGAAGGTCACAAAGACTGCAAGTCGCACGGAAGATCTGGCGTCCACGCCGTCGAAAGGAACTACGAAAGCTGCCTCTGCGGGAAGGAAAAGCGCACTGCGCGAACGCCGGCGTTGAGTGATCCGGATTTCAAGTCCGCACCCGGCTTCACGGGCGGGCAAAGGCTACAGCACCTGGCGCTGGCGCGATGGGGCGCCTTGAACTAGCTTTCGGCTAAGCAGCTTGCAGGCAGTCCCGGCGGGTTCCGGGCGCCGGTATCGGAGATGGGATGGGGTCGGCAGCTTCCAAGGGGCGGGTTCTGATTGTCGACGATCAGTTCCTGATTGTGGAATTCCTTCGCATATGGTCGGAGGCCCATGGCTTCGAGATCTGTGGCACGGCCGGCACGGCGGCCGAGGCGGTCGAGATGGCGCTGCAGCACAAGCCCGACTGCATCCTGATGGATGTGCGCCTCGATGGAGACAAGGACGGCATCGACGCGGCCATCGAGATCTGCAGGGCGATCGATACGCGTATCATCTATGTGACCGGATCGAGCGAGGGGCCGACGATCGCAAGGATCAACGAGGATCATCCTTTCGCCATCCTGATCAAGCCGATCGACCCGGCTGACCTCGGACGCGTGCTGGAGAGCGCCATGGAAGGGCGGACATGACCGACCCCCTTCTGCGCCAGACCGAACAGCAGCTCGAAGTGGCGCTGCAGGCGGCGCGGATGGGGACATGGGCGCTTGACCTGCGGACGAACGAGCTGACGACATCCGAACACTGCCGCAAGGACTATGGGTGGCCGGTATCGCAGCCGATGACCAATGAGGATCTTCTTGGCCTCATCCATCCTGATGACCAGAAGATGCGTGTTGAGCTGATCCAGCGCGCGCTGGCGACGCGGGCGGATCTGGAGGTCGAGTATCGCGTCAATCGTCCGGACGGGGAGCAAGTCTGGATACTGGTGCGCGGCCGCGCGGAATACGGTGCGGATGGCGTGCCGTTCTATGCGCAAGGCGTGTCACTTGATATCACCGACAGGAAGCGGGCAGAGGAGCGCCAGCGTTCTCTGGTGGCGGAGCTGAACCACCGGGTGAAGAACACGCTGGCGATCGTGCAGTCGCTCGCTCTTCAGACGCACCGGACGACTGAGAGCCCGGTTGCGTTCATGGAAGCGCTTACGGCGCGTGTGCGGTCGCTGGCCAAGGCGCATGACCTGCTGACCGAGAATTCATGGGAAGGCGCGCTGCTGAAAGACGTGATCGGCCGCACGCTTGAGCCATACGCGGCCGACGCTTCTGCTGGCCGCCGTATTGAAATTTCCGGTCCGCCTGTGCGGCTCAATCCGCAGACGGCCGTGGTGCTCAACATGGCTTTCCATGAGCTTGTGACCAACGCCGCCAAGTATGGCGCACTCTCCACGCCGGGCGGGGCGATCAGTGTCGTGTGGAATATTGATGTGTCGTCGGACCCGGCGTTGATCGAGATTGTGTGGAGTGAGGCGGGCGGCCCTCGCGTGCATTCGCCGACGCGGCGCGGGTTTGGATCGCACGTGCTGGAAGCCGGTCTGGCGCATGAGTTGGGCGGCAAGGTGGTGATGGAATTCCCGCCGGAGGGCTTTGTGTGCCGGATGCGCTATGTCGCTTCCGACAGGATGCACGCGCCCGCCTGATGGGCTTGCAGCGCCGGGCTTGAGATTGCGCCGGGAAAAGCGGACGGTCCCGCCGGGTCGTTTCACGTGGGTCGCATTCATGACGCTTGCCGATATGCTGATGCTTGCTGCGCTGGCTGTCTTTGTCGTTGCGTGGTGGGTGAGGCGCACGCCATCGCGGCCGCTGGTGTTGCTGGCTTCCGCCGGTGTTGCCTTGCTGGCTGGCGTGGCGGATTTCCTCGACGACCGCTGGCAGGCGGCGGCCGGAATTGGTGTGGCGGCGGTGCTGTTGCTGGTGCTGCTGGTCAACCGTCTGCGCAGGGCGGGGCGCAAGGGCGGCGTGCCGTTTGTGTCGGGAACGCTGTTCGCGCTGATGGCGCTGGTCGCTGTCGTGGCGATCGTGATGTTTCCCGTGTTCCCGCTGCCAAAGCCTTCGGGTGAGTATGCTGTCGGAGTACGGACGTTCGAATTGGCGGATGCGAGCCGGCCGGGCCTGTTCAATGCAAAGCCGGGTGAGCCGAGGCGGCTGGTGGTGCGCGTGTGGTATCCAGCAGGTGATACGAGCGGGCTCCAGCAGCGGCCCTATTTCACGCAGCGCGAATCCGAGACCACGGCGCGGACGCTGGGCGAGGCGGTGGGCTTCCCGCAGTTCTTCTCTTACACAAAGCATGTGCGGACGAATTCGTGGGAGAATGCGCCGCTGCTCGCCGGGGCGCGAGACATGCCGGCGGTGTTGTACAGCCATGGCTATACGTCGTTCCTCGGCCAGAACACGGCGCTGATGGAGGAGCTGGCGAGCCACGGCTATGTTGTCTTCTCGGTGCAGCACACGTCGGACTCTTCCGCGACGCTATTCGAGAATGGCGATGTCATTCCGTTTGATCCCGAGCTGAACGAACTCGCGCGCAACATGCCCGACGAGGGGCCAGACCGGCCACAGGCGCAGGCGCTCGGCGGGCTGACGTTGGATGACCGGATCTCCGGACACATCGCGTATCGTGAGCAGGCGGCCGCGCGAAAGGATCGCACCGTTGTGGCAAGTGCGCGGGCGTGGGTGCTGGATCGCCTGTTCCTGCACGACCAGTTGCAGAAGCTAGCGGTGCCGGAGCCGATTGCGCAGATCGCAGCGGCCAGCAATCTGGCGCGCGTCGGTGAAATGGGCATGTCGTTCGGTGGGGCGACGAGCGGAACGATCTGCGTGATCGACCCGCGTTGCGCGGCGGGCATCAATCTCGATGGCGGGGATTTCCAGTTCACCGCGTTCAACGCTGATATGCCGACGCCTTTCCTGATGTTCCATTCAGACGTGAGCAATATCTACCGCGCTGTCGAACGGGAGGCGCCGGCAGAGCCGCGTGCCTTCAACGAGTTTTCCTATGAGCGCATCGCGACGGCTGGTACGCATCCGGACATCCATCGCGTACAGCTGACGGGTGCGCAGCATCTCGGGCTGTCGGATTTTTCGCTGTTCATTCGGACGCCTCTGCGCGATCCGCTGCTGGGATCGACGCCGTCCGAGGTGATGATCGGCGCGCAGAACGCTTTTGTGCGCGGGTTCTTCGACAAGTATCTGCGCGGGCAGGCGGTTGATTTCCCGAAGTCGCAGATGGCGGCTTACAAGGACTGGGTGCTGCCTGCGGATAATTCCGACCTGCCGGCATGGTGGGCCGCGAAAAGCGAAGTGGAGCGGGCAGCGCTCGAATCACGCATCGACGCGGCGCGGGGAACCGGCACGGATACGGCCGCCGCGCCCAATTGACGTGTGATGGGCCGTTTCCTGTGGCGCCGGAATATGCTCTAGCCTCGTGCCTGTACCTGGGAGGTTCTGCATGAAAACCGTGTTTCTGGCCGCTGCAGCGGCAGCTCTTGTTGCACCGGCCGCGCATGCGCAGATCGACAGCGTCCGCCTCGGCGTGATGAAGCACAATATCTGCGTGTCGGACTGCAAGAACGCGGACAAGGAATCGGGCGTCAACATCAATGGCGAGCTGCGCTTTGCCTCGCCGGACTGGCTCGGCTGGGCGTGGTCGCCGCATCCCTATGTGATGGCATCGGTGAACACGGACGGGAACACGTCCTATGGCGGCGTCGGCCTGGAGTGGGACTGGCAGTTCGCGCAGGGCTGGCGGCTTGAGCCAGGCTTTGGCTACGTGGTCCACGATGGCGCGGTGAGCAATCCGTTCGGCTCGGGCAATCAGCAGGCGGCCGACTATGCCGAGGATCATGTGCTGCTCGGCTCGAAAGACCTTTTCCGCACCTCGCTGGCGCTGACCTATGACATCACGCCGACCTGGGCCATTCAGGGCATCTACGAGCATCTGAGCCACGGCCAGATCCTTGGCTCGGGCCGCAATCAGGGCCTCGACGAGATCGGCGTGCGCGCTGTGTGGCGGTTCAACTGATGCGTGCGGGGCGTCTTCTCGCTCCGTTGCTGCTTGCGCTGGGGCTCGCCATGCCGGCCGTGGCAGACACGCTTGGCGTGCTGCGCGATAATACGCTGACGCTGACCCAGCAGGACGACAAGGTGACGACGATCCTGCTGAAGGAAGGCCGGCGGCTTGAGCAGGTCAATTCGGCGGGTATGCGTGCGACGGGGTCATGGGAGCTGGATCCGCAGAACCGTTTCTGCTGGACGGCGCGCGGGCAGGCGACGCTGTGCATCAACATGCCGATGACGGCCGGCGTCGGGGCGACCTGGGATGTCCTGGGCCCTACCGGGCTGCCGGTCTGGAAGGCCGAAATCGTGGAAGGCCGTGCGGACCTGAAGGCGCTTTCAGGCGAAGGCGGCCCGGGCGACAGCCAATAGGCCTGCAAAGCCGGGCTGTTCGGCGTCAAAACGTTGATTGGCCGGACGTATCACGACGCCCCTTGAATACCGGGCGCACCCCCTGTATCACGCCCGCCTTGCTATCTGCCCAGATGGCGGAATTGGTAGACGCACTGCTTTCAGGTAGCAGCGCCGCAAGGCGTGGAGGTTCGAGTCCTCTTCTGGGCACCAGCAGCTTTTTCGGGGGTCGTCGAAAAGACACCCCCAACCGGCTTCCGGTTCTTGTAAATCAGAGACAATTCGCTCTGTCGGCAGTTCCCGCTGAGCTTCCTCGCGAGCCGAGGGCGCGTCGTTTACGTTATCAGCCAAGGTGTCGTGGTGATTGCTCGCAATGGGATACCGTAAATGACATTGAATGCGTCTGACATCGCATGGATTAAGCCGTGGCTCATCGCGACCAAAACAACGCGCCCAACAACGCCGCTACTGCAGGCGTCACAACGAAAAGTGCGCGGCTATGACAAGGGCATGGCGGGAGAAGAATCCGGATCGTCGCAGGCGCGCCGACCGTGATCGCTACGTGCTGAACCCAGAGAAAAAGAAGGCCCTGAGTCGTGTCTGTTGCGCGGCGAACAAAGACGCTATCAACGCAGCACGGCGCGCCTAGGGAAGAAAGCGAACGCATTGACCCGAGAGGAGATGATCCGCGCAATTCAGGCGCTCGCGAAGCGTGATGGGAAGGTGCCGGGCAGGCTGCGATTTGAAGCTTCAACTGGACTCGGGATGCACGCTTGGCACGGGGTTTATTGGGCGCGCTGGAGCGATGCTATTGCCGAGGCGGGATTAGCGCCAAACCTGAAAACCGAAGCGATCCTGGAAGAGGTTTTGCTGGGGGCCTTCCTGGATTTGACCATTCAGTTGGGCCACGTCCCAACGGATGGCGAGCTGAAGCTGCACGGACGGACCAACGAAGACTTCCCCCACTCGCGAACGTTTCAAGTACGGTTTGGCCGGAAGACCGAAATGCTCAAGAAGGTGTTGATTCTCGCCATCGAACGCGGCGCCCCGGAAAAAATTCTTGATGCCCTGCGAAATGCCACGCCGGACGAAACCGATAGCGACGAAGGCAACGAAGCAGACTCTGGTCCGATCTACGGTTACGTTTATTTGCTGAAGTCCGGGCGCCGTTACAAAATTGGGAAGACGACTTCTCCGCTGAAACGCATAGGCCAAATCGGAATCGAGTTACCGGAGCGCGTCGAGCCAATCCATACGCTTGAAACGGATGACCCGAGCGGGATCGAAGCCTACTGGCACAATCGCTTCAAGGATAAGCGACTTAACGTAGAGTGGTTTGAACTGACCGCCGAAGATGTGCGCGCGTTCAAGCGCCGGCGCAAGTTTATGTGAGCCACGAGGGATTTTGCCATGAAAGATGTTGCTGTTGTCGGCTATTGCCGGACCGGGATCGCAAGGGCGTTCCGGGGAGCGTTGAACCAGACGCACGGGATTCCGCTCGCAGCCCACGTGCTGAAGGAAGCTGTAGCACGGGCGAAAGTCGAGAGCGGGGAGGTCGAGGACATCGTTCTCGGTTGCGGCCTGCCTCAGGGAGCGACGGGCCATAACATCGGGCGCACGGCGGCGCTGGAGGCGGGGTTCGATGTGCCCGGCGTGACAGTGAACCGCTATTGCGGCTCGGGGCTGTCGGCTGCTTCGATGATCGCGAGCCGGATTGCGACGGGCGAGATCAGCTGCGGCATTGCGGGCGGGGTCGAGAGCATCAGTCTTGTGCAAATGGGGATTGCGGTTGACGGGTTCTTCTATCCGCCACTGCAGGCGCGCATGCCGGCGGTGTGGTGGACGATGAACGAGACGGCGGATTTCGTCGCGAAAAAGTATGGCATCACGCGCGAGGCGCTGGACGCATACGTGGTCGGCAGCCAGCAGCGTGTCGAGGCGGCGCGGAAGGCGGGCAAGTTCGCGGAGGAGATCACGCCGTTCAAGGTGGTGATGAAGGCTATCGACAAGGCGACGGGGCAGAGCCGCGAGCAGGAAGTGACGCTCGAGCACGATGAAGGTCCGCGCGCTGACACGACACTGGAAGGACTGGCGAAGCTGAAGCCGGTGTTTGACGGCGGCACGACGACGGCGGGCAATGCTTCGCAGCTATCAGATGGCGCGGGCGCGGCGGTGATGATGGATGCTGATCTTGCGGCGAAGCGCGGCTTGCCGATCCTCGGCCTGTTCCGGGGCATGCAGCTGGCGTCGGTGGCGCCGGAGGAGATGAGCATCGCGATCACGCCGGCGATCCGGAAGCTGATGAAGCAGCATGGGCTGACAAACGGCGATGTCGATCTCTGGGAGCTGCATGAAGCCTATGCCGTCACCACGCTCTACAATCAGGCGCAGCTGGAGACGCCGTGGGAGACCACCAACGTCAATGGCGGGGCGATCGCGCTAGGCCACCCCTATGGCATGTCGGGCATCCGCTATCTTGGCTCGACGCTGATGGAGCTGGGGCGGCGTGGGAAGAAGAAGGCCGTTGTTGGCGTCTGCACAGCGGGCGGCATGGCGACGGCGGCTTATCTGGAGCGCGTTTAGGCTTGCTGGCGGCCGGGTTGTGTTTCGGCCCGTTTCCCGCCATTGCTCCTCCCGAAAGTGAGGTTTCCATGGCTATTCATCACCACGAGGGCGATCTTCCGGCGGACGTGATCTTCACGGGCTCCGTTGCCATCGACACGGAGACGATGGGGCTCAACCCGTTCCGTGATGCTCTCTGCGTGGTGCAGCTGTCGGACGGGAAGGGCGATGCGCATGTCGTTCGCCTGAAGCGTCCGGACTATGATTGCCCGAACCTCAAGGCGTTGGTGTCGAACCCGCGCATCCTGAAGATCTTCCATTTCGCGCGCTTTGACCTGGGCATGATCCAGCAATGGCTAGGCGCGCCGTGCTTCCCGGTCTATTGCACCAAGATCGCTTCGCGGCTGGCGCGGACCTACACGGATCGTCACGGCCTCAAGGACCTGTCGCGCGAACTGCTGAACCTCGACATGTCGAAGGCGCAGCAGAGTTCGGACTGGGGCGCCGAGAAGCTATCGGATGCGCAACTGGCTTATGCGGCTTCCGACGTGACGCACTTGCACGAGCTGAAGGCGAGGCTGGATGCGATGCTGGCGCGCGAAGGACGGACGGAGCTGGCGCAGGCCTGCTTCGATTTCCTGCCCGTGCGAGCCGCCCTCGACCTGTCCGGCTGGGCTGAGCAGGACATTTTTGCACACAGCTAGGGTTTTCCGCCTCTTTTGGGCCTTGTGACTGAGGTCAAAAGGTTTCCCTGTGCGGGTTCCCGTTTTAGGCTGGGTCATGGTCACCGCCGCTCATTCGCATCATTCGATGGACCTCTGGGGTCCGCGGCGCGCCACCTCGCTGAAGGAGGCCCGGCGGCGCACGGCGCTGGTGCATATCCTGCGGCTGCTTTTCACGATCGGCGCTGTGCTGTCGGCCGGAACGCTGGTGGGCACGATCATCAATTCCAGCCTGGCGCCCGCGCCGGTTTCTGGTCCGACATCGGGTCTCAGCGTCACGGTTCTGGGGCCGCGTTTCGAGGGCTTCGATTCGAATGACCGTCCCTACAGCCTCACGGCCGAGACGGCCCGGCGGCGGCGCGAGAATGTGTCGCTGATCGACCTGGTGAACCCAAGGCTTGAAGATGCCGCCTCGTCGGTGGTGCAGGCCCGTGAAGGGGTCTGGAACGCCGATACCGAGGTGCTGGAACTCGTGGGCGACGTCGTGATGACGGATGCAGGGGGATATACGTTCACCTCCCAGCGCACCCGGATGTATGTGAAGAACAACCGGGTCGAAGGCCAGACGCCGCTCAACGGGGTCGGCCCCATTGGCGAGATCAGGGCCGATCAGTATGAGGTTCTGGACGATGGCAACCGGATCATCCTCGAGGGCAATGTTTGGACAAGATTCACGCCCAAACGGAAGCGCGGCCAGGCGGCTAGGGGCGGGGGTAACTAGGACGATGACCATGACATTCAGGCATATCCCCCTCCTTCTCGCCGGCGCCGTGCTTCTGGCAGGCCCAGCTGCTGCGCAGATCGGCCGCGGCGACGCGCCGGTGGAGATCACCTCCAAGAAGGGCGAATACCTGCAGAATGAGGGACGTGGCGTTTACACGGGCGACGTGGTCGCCACGCAGGGCGAGAGCCGCATCACGACAGACAAGCTCACCGTGATCTGCTCCAAGACCAAGCCTGCCGCCGGCGAGGAACCGGTCTGCGACGCGATGGAAGAGCTGGTTGCGGAAGGCCGTGTCTATTACACGGCGCCCGATGTGAAAATTCGCGGCGACCGCGCGCGCTATGACTATCCGACCGACACGATCACCATCACCGGCGACGTCATCCTCTCGCGCGGCACCGAAGGCGTCGTGCGAGGCACGCAGGTGGTTTACATGGTGGCGGAGGGCCGCACCGTGATCACCGCCGGCTCGAACCGCGTCACCTCCATTTTCACGCCTGCCTCGAAGCGCGATCCGGCCACGCCGCCCGCCGCTTCGTCACCGAACTGAGAGCCGCATGGACGCGCCCACGGGAAAGATAGCGGCTGACGATCTGTTCCCCGCCCAAGGCGGCGCGGACGATCGCGACGGGCTGCGCGCCAACAATCTCGCGAAGGCTTTCAAGAGCCGGCAGGTCGTGAAGGATGTCAGCCTTCACCTCCGTCGCGGCGAGATCGTGGGCCTGCTCGGCCCCAACGGCGCAGGCAAGACCACCTGCTTCTACATGATGATGGGTCTCATCCACGCCGACGCGGGCAGGGTGACGATCGACGGAGCGGACGTCACCGCGCTGCCGATGTACCAGCGCGCGCGTCTGGGTGTTGGCTACCTGCCGCAGGAAAACTCCATCTTCCGCGGCATGAGCGTGTGGGACAACGTCATGGCGGTGGCCGAGCTGACCGAGTCATCCCGCGCGGCGCGGAAGGAACTGACTGAATCGCTGCTGGAAGAGCTGCAGATCGCGCGGCTGGCCAAGCAGAATGCGAACTCGCTTTCGGGCGGGGAGCGTCGCAGGGTGGAGATCGCCCGTGCGCTGGCGTCGCGGCCCAATTTCATGCTCCTGGACGAGCCGTTCACCGGCATCGACCCGCTGGCCGTTTCCGATATTTCGGACCTGGTCCGTTATCTCAAGGGCAGGGGCCTTGGGGTGTTGATTACGGACCACCAGGTTCGCGAAACCCTCGAGATCGTTGATAGGGCGTCGATCATCTACGACGGAAAGGTGCTATTCGAAGGCACGCCGTCGGAGGTACTTACTAACGAGGATGTCCGTCGCGTTTACCTCGGAGCAAGATTCACCGCCCAGTGACGGTGTTTGCCGAAGGTTCTGACGTTGCCGATTATGCAATTTTAATACCGCTCGGTTAATGTGACCCCAGTCGGATGGGTCAGCCGGTCGGGGTAGCCCGGCCCGGACTCTGGGAGGTTCTTGTGGCGCTTGCGCATCGTCTGCAGCTGAGACAGGGGCAATCCCTCGTCATGACGCCGCAGCTGCAGCAGGCGATCAAGCTGCTTCAGCTCTCCAACGTCGAACTCCAGGAATATGTAGAGACCGAGATCGAGCGGAACCCGCTGCTCACCCGCGCCGAGAACGAGGGCGGGGCGGATGCTCCGGACGCCCCAGACAAGGTTTCCGAAAAACGCGAAGAGATGCGGCTCGATGAAGCCGATGGCGCGGCCAAGGCCAGCAGCGATCTCGATGCGCGCTCCGACGACGTCTATGAAAACGACAGCCCCTCTGAAGGCGGCGATGCCGGCAGCCAGGGTGGCCCCTCGGCGCAGCTCGACTGGTCGAAAGCGGGTTCGGGCAAGCAGCGTTCGGAAGACTTCGATCTCGAGTCGATCACGGCGGAGGAGAAGTCGCTCCGCGATCATCTCGAAGATCAACTCCAGATCGCCGGCCTGATCGATGCGGACCGGCTGATTGCAGCTCGCCTGATCGAAGAGACCGATGAAGCCGGCTTCATGCGCGGCGACGTCCACGAGATTGCCAACGCGCTCGGTGTCGAGTTCGAAGATGTCGAGGCTGTGCTGCAGACATGCCAGGGCTTCGAGCCCACGGGCGTGATGGCGCGCAACATTCAGGAATGCCTTTCCCTGCAGCTGATCGAGCGTGATCGCTTCGATCCGGTGATGCAGAAGCTGATGGAAAATCTCGAGGTCGCGGCGCGCCGTGATTTCAAGCGGCTCGCGGAAATCTGCGGCGTCGACCAGGAAGATGTCATCGACATGCTGGCTGAGCTTCGCACGCTGACGCCGCGGCCCGGCGCAGCGTTCGCCGGTGATGCCGCGCCTGCGATCACGCCTGACGTGTTCGTGCGCGAAATGCCGAACGGCACGTATTCGGTCGAACTTAACGCTGACACGCTGCCGCGCGTTCTGCTTGACCGCACCTATTACAATGAGGTCTCAGGCCTCTCGAAGACCGACGAAGAAAAGACCTTCATTTCGGAATGTCAGGCCAACGCCAACTGGCTGATCAAGTCGCTCGACCAGCGCGCGCGCACCATTCTCAAGGTCTCGTCTGAAATCGTGCGTCAGCAGGACGGATTCTTCGTCTCGGGCGTGAGAGCGCTTCGTCCTCTCAATCTCAAGACGGTCGCCGATGCTGTCGAAATGCACGAGTCGACTGTAAGCCGGGTTACGTCGAACAAGTATGTTTCGACGCCGCGCGGCGTTTTTGAGCTGAAGTACTTTTTCTCGGCCTCGATCCCGTCGGTGCAGGGAGGAGAATCCCACTCCGCCGAAGCCGTGCGGCACCGCATCAAGGAAATGATCGATACGGAAAACAAGGACGCTGTGCTCTCCGACGACCAGATCGTGGAACGGTTGCGCGCCTTTGGAATAGATATCGCTCGCCGGACGGTCGCCAAGTACCGCGAGTCGCTGCGCATTCCCTCATCGGTGGAACGCCGCCGGATATTTGCGATCGGCGCCTGAGCTGATCACGTTTCATGCCGTTGACCTTCGTGTCCGGCAGTCACAGACTTACATTTGAGAGGCCGGGGTAGTTTTCGCGCACGTCGCGAGAGCTCAGAAAAGGAGCTTCCTTTTGCAAGTCCAGATCGCAGGCAAGAAAATCGAAGTCGGCGCCGCGCTGCAGGAACGAATATCGTTCGGTCTGGAGAACAGGGTCTCCAAGTATTTCAATCGCACGGGCGAAGCGTTCGTGACGGTGTCCAAGCCGGGCTGGGCCTTCAATGTTGATTGCTCGATCCACCTTCCCTCGGGCGTAACGCTGCAGGCGCATGGCGAGGGCGACGATGGTTATCAGGCGTTCGAGATGGCGCTCGACAAGATCGAGAAGCGCGTGCGCCGCTACAAGAACCGTCTGCGCGACCACCGCGCCAGCAATGGCGCCGGCGTCGATTCAGAAATAGCCGCTGAGCGTATCATCCTGCCGCGCGATGAAACGAACGAGCCGGATGCGGACGCAGTCGCCGAAAACGCGACTGGGGATGCACCTGCCATTGTCGCGGAATCGGACACGAAAATTCGCACGATGACCGTTTCCATGGCGGTGATGCAGCTGGAACTGGCCGATTCTCCGGCACTCCTGTTCCGGAATGCCGCTCATGGCAGCCTGAACATGGTTTATCGCCGTCCCGACGGTAATGTCGGCTGGGTTGACCCCGGCAAGGACAGCTGATTCATCGCAGCTGAAAATCTGGCGGCTGAAAATTTGCAGATGTTTTTCCACTGGGCTGCACACCAGGTGGCGATCTCGCGAGTTACTGCGGTATGGTCGTCTTCATCGGGTATCGGGGCGTCCCCTCGGGAGGGGTGCGGTAGAGTTATGGCATATCGTTTTTGTCTGACCGGCGAGGTCCGTTGATGAGCGGGCCAGTGATCACCAGCCTCGGCGACCTTCTTCTTCCCAACGCAATCGTCGCGCGCGCCCGCTGGAAAGGCCGCCGACAGGTGCTGGCCGAGATGTCCAGTATGATGGCCGGAGCGCTCGGCCTTGATCCCCGTGAAGTTCATGAGGCCGTCCAGGAGCGTGAGCGCCTGGGATCGACCGGAGTGGGGGAGGGCGTCGCAATTCCTCACGCGCGCATCGAGACACTGTCAAAGCCTGTTGGCGGCTTTGCCCGCCTGCAGGAGGCGGCTGACTTCGAGGCGATCGACGAACGCCCGGCCGATCTGGTGTTCATGCTGTTGGCGCCGACAGACGCTGGGGCGGATCATCTGCGGGCGCTGGCTCGCGCCGCGCGTGTATTCCGGCAGGAGCGTGTCCGATCTGCCCTGCGTCAGGCGCAGACCGCGGATGCCGTGCTGGCAATCCTGTCGCCTGACCGGACAATCAACGCGGCCTGAGCGTCAGCTCGAGTGATGAAACTCCGCGATGCGGGCTGCCAGCCAGTCTGGCTGTTCAAGCGGGATCATGTGACCGGCGTTCTTTGCCTTGATGGCCTTTGCGCCCGGAATGGATGCCGACATCAGGTCAATTGAGGTCCAGGGCACCAACGGGTCGCTGTCGGCGCCGATCAGCATTGCCGGGATATCAAGTTCCGAAAGGCGCGGGGCCAGCGAGGTTCGCGTGCTGGTTTCCTTCAATTGAGCCATCAATACAGGCTTCCCCAGGTCGCGGTCCATCGCGCGGATGACATCTACGACTGCGGGGTCCTGCTGGTGGGACGGGTGGACGAACTGGTTGACGCGAGCGGGCGGAATGCCCCGGTAATCGTGCTTTGCAAGCAGATCCAAGGCCCGCACCCGTTCGGCAGCTTCCTCTTCGGTGAGGCCGAAGGCGGAGGACGCCACCGTGATAAGCGACGCGACCCGGCCGGGGTTATCCAGCGCGTATTCCAGGGCCAGATAGCCGCCCATCGAGAACGCGACGAGATGAAGCGGGTCGCCCGTGGAGGCGGCGGAATGGATCAGGCCGAGCATGCCGGCGCGAGTCGCTTCGGATTCGATCGCGACGTAATCGGTGGAAAACCGGGGCTCCAGCCTTTGCCGGACAGGGCGCCAGATGCGCTCATCGCACATCGTTCCGGGCAAAAAGGTCAGTATTTCAGCCATTCTCCGTCCTTGCTTTTCCCCGCTTGATCAGCGCGTAGCTGCAGTATAAGCAACGCGCTCCCAAATCGGGGCTGACCTCTCGGGGTTGGCGCTCGGACCACGGAAGTGGGGCCATAGCTCAGTTGGGAGAGCGCTTGCATGGCATGCAAGAGGTCGTCGGTTCGATTCCGTCTGGCTCCACCAATTCCCTCCTGATTTCGCAAGACGAAATGCCGGGTCGCACCAGCGGCTTTGTCACAACGAAAACGGCCCGCGAGGTGATCGCGGGCCGTTTTGTTTTGTTGCTGGAGGCGGGAACTAGGTTTCTTCTTCCGCCGCAGGGTCCTCGATGTCGTCGTCCTCGAACTCGTCGTCCTCGTCGATGACGGTCAGGTCGTCCTCGTCTTCCTCGTCGTCTTCGAGGTCATCGTCGACATCATCGTCGTCGCTGCCGGTGAAGGGCGCCTTGCCTTTGGTTTTTGCCTTAACTTTGGCCGGCGCTACGCCTTCGTCGACTTCCTCGTCGTCGGGCTCAATGACGGGCTCGTCCTCGTCTTCGAGGTCGATATCGTCCTCGTCGTCGTCTTCATCCTCGTCGTCATCGTCTTCGTCGTCGTCTTCATCCTCGTCGTCGTCTTCATCGTCCTCGTCGTCATCGACGGGCGCGGCGGCTTTCTTGGCCGGAGCGGGCTTGGGCTTTGCAGCCGCAGCCTTCTTCGCCTTGACCGGTTCAGCGGTCAGTTCAAGGACGGTCTTGCATTTTGGACAGACCGGCGGGTTTTTCCCGAGGTCATAGAATCTGGACCCGCATTCCGGGCAGATGTGCTTTTCGCCGAGGTCGGTATTAGCCAAGGTGTTTCCCCATGCTTGGGTCGGGCGCTTGCCATGTCTGTGCGAACCTGTAAAGCGCCCATGTTTCACGGAGTCCAGTGACTTCGGTGATGCTGTCCACAAGCCCGAAAAAGGCGCACTTGAAACCCATGCGTGCGATCTCAAGACCTGTCAGCCAGATCGCGGGATCGGTCAGGGCGCCGGGCGATAAATCCTGCTCGCATCGCGCTGTCATGATGGCCGCTGTGGCGCAAGGCGAATCGACAGTCACCGGGCTGCTGGAAGGGGAGGATGTGCTCAACACCGCCAAGGCCGTGAAAGCGCTTGGCGCGGGCGTGGAACGCACAGGGCCTGGCGCCTGGACGATCGAGGGCGTGGGGGCCAAAGGGTTCTCGACCCCGGCCGCCGATCTCGACTTTGGCAATTCCGGCACCGGCGCGCGTCTGATGATGGGTCTGGTGGGCGGCCATGACGTCACCGCTCGCTTCGTGGGCGACGCGTCGCTGTCGTCGCGGCCGATGGAGCGGGTTCTGAAGCCGCTGCGTGAGATGGGCGTGACGGCCGAGACAGCGACTGGCGGGCGGTTGCCGGCGGTGATCCGCGGCGGAAACCTGAAGGCCATCCGGTATGCGCCGCCCGAAGCTTCGGCGCAGGTGAAGTCCGCGATCATGCTCGCAGGCCTGCGGGCGGATGGCGTTACCATCGTTGAAGAGAAGGAAGCGACACGCGACCATACCGAACGGATGCTGCGCGCATTCGGCGTGGAGGTTGGCGTTGAAGAACGTGTCCACGGCGGGCCGGTGGTTTCGGTGCGAGGCGGGCAGATGCTGAAGGCGTTGAAGGCCGAGGTTGCGGGCGACCCATCTTCGGCCGCGTTCGCGCTCGCCATGGCGCTGATCGCCGGAGAGGGCGGAGCGAGCGTGACGGGCATGCTGGATAACCGCACGCGGACCGGCTTCATCGATGCAGCCAAGGCGATGGGCGCGGATCTGCGCACGGAAGAAGACGGGCAGGCGACAGGCGAGGATACTGTTCGGGTGATCGCAGCGCCATCGCGGCTGCGCGGCGTGTCGCTTGATCCGGCGCTGGTGCCGTCAATGATCGACGAGTTGCCGATCTTCGCGGTGCTGGCGGCCTTCGCGGACGGCAAAACGACAGTGACCGGCGCGGCGGAGCTGCGGGTGAAGGAAAGCGATCGCATCAAGGCGATCTGCGCGATGCTCGCCGTGAACGGCGTCGAGGTGGAAGAGCTGCCGGATGGCTTCATCGTGACGGGGCGCGGACCTCGCGGGGTTTCAGGCGGTGGAACCGTTGAAGCGCGGCACGACCACCGCATCGCCATGTCGGCGCTGGTGATGGGTTCGGCCGCCAAGGATCTGGTGACGGTCGACGACATTGCAATGATCGCCACATCGTATCCGGAATTCTTCGGCCATATGGCAACGCTGGGGGCCGATGTGGTGACGGCATGATCATCGCGATCGACGGCACGACATCTTCGGGCAAGGGCACGCTCGCGAAGCGGCTGGCGGCGCATTACAAGCTGCCGCACATGGATACGGGGCTGCTGTACCGGGCGGTTGCGGCGTCAGCGATCAACAAGGGCATAGATTTTAGCGACGAGCGCGAATGCGCGCTGCTGGCGGCGCATGTGGAACTGTCAGAGTTCGATGAGCGCGAGTTACGGGGCGCGAGTGTTGGCGCGGCGGCTTCGGTGGTGGCGTCGCTGGGAGCGGTGCGGCGGGCTTTGTTCGAGCTGCAGCGGAAATTCGCGAACCAGAAGGGCGGCGCGGTTCTGGACGGGCGGGACATCGGCACGGTGATTGCGCCGGATGCGGATGTGAAGCTGTGGGTCGATGCGTCGGTTGAGGAACGCGCACGGCGGCGGTTTCTTGAGCTGTCTGGCATGAAGGAAGATGTGACCGAGCACGGCGTTCTGATGCAGCTCAAGGAACGCGACGCACGGGATGCCGGGCGTGCGGATGCGCCGATGAAACCGGCGGATGATGCGATCTGGCTCGAGACGACTGCTTTGACGCCGGACGAATGTTTCGCGAAGGCCGTCGAGATCGTTGAAGAGCATCGCGGTAAGCCGAAGCCTGCTGCGAAGAAGGCCGCAGCTAAGGCGGTTGCGAAGAAGCCAAAGGGCTAGCCGCTTTTCTTCAGCAAGACTGGATCCCCGCCTGCGCGGGGAACGCGGACCCTGATGGGCCCGCTTCCATTTCCGGCTTCAGCCGCCGACCGCTGCCTGCTGCACGTCGCGGACGAGTTGGCCGGCCATGCCTTCGAGCGTTGTGTTGGTGAGGTTCACGATGGTGAGCTTGCGCACCGGGTCCACATGCCAGGAATGGCCCCAGACGCCGCCCCATTGCCATGTGCCGGGCGACAGGAATGAGCCTGATTTCGCGGGGTCGAGCAGGATCGAGCCGCCGAAGCCGAAGGCGGTGTTTCCGGTGGGATCGAAGATGATGCGCAGCGGGCCGATCTGGTTCGACATCATCGCCTGCGTTGTTTCCCGCGACAGGATCGGATCGCCGCCGGCGCGGATCGTGTCGAGGAAGCGCACGATGTCGGTCGACGTGCCGTTCATGCATCCGCCGCCTCCCTGGAAGGCATTGCGGTTGAAGGCGCGCGAGGTGCCCAGATTGATCGGAGCGCAGCCGGGGACGAAATACTGCTTGAAGTTGTCGCCGATGGGGACGGGTTCGGGACTGGCGTTGGAATAAGGCTGCACGAGGCGCGCGGGGTCTGTGACGAAAAACGATGTGTCGTTCATGGCGAGCGGGCCGGTGACGTATTTCTTGACGGCGCCTTCAACGTCCGTGCCTTCGATCTTCGCGAGAATGGCGCCGAGCACGTCGATGGCGACAGAGTAGAGCCAGGCAGCGCCGGGCGGGAAGGTGAGGCCGGCCTGCACCATGCGGCCGAAGTTTTCCTCCATCGTGATGTCGCCATCGATGCCGGCCGAGACTTTCAGCGTGTTGTAGGGGCCGCTTTCCGGCTGGAGGAAATCGTAGGACAGGCCGGATGTGTGGGTGAGCAGGTGGCGGATGGTGATGGTCGGGGTCGAGCCATCAGGCGCTTTCGGCTTGAAGTCCGGGAAGAAGTCGGTGACGGCGGCGTCAAGCGAGAGCTTGCCGAGTTCGATCATGCGCATCGCGGCGGCTGTGACGATCGGCTTGGTGATCGAGGCCAGACGGAAGAGGGCGTCGGTCTTCATCGGGACGCCGGCTTCGCGATCCGACTGGCCGTAAGCCTTAAGATGGGCGAGGTCGCCATCCTGCATCACGGCAATGACCGCGCCGACGATGCGCTTCTGGTCGAGGGCGGACTGGACGGCGGCGTCGATGCGCTGGGTGAGGTTTGTCATGACGCTCAGGATAGGGCCGGGTTGGTCTGGGGTTCAAGCGTGGCGCATATTCTCGCTACGCCTGTCGTGTCAGGCCAAGCCGCTTTGCGATGGTGGAGTCCAGCATCCGTTTGGGCAGGTTGTTGCCGAGCCAGTTGGTGAGGGGTTCGGGGGTGACGATGTAGCGTGTCTTGGGCGTGGGCGCGGTGAGGGCGGTGTGGACGACCTCGCCGATGCGTTCGGGCGGCAGGCCCTTCTGGCCGAGACCGACCATGTATTTCTTCACAAGGTCGAGCGACGCCTTGTAAGGCGTGTTGGCATACCGAGAAACGTCGAGGGCGTCGGCCTTGTCCCAGATCGGGGTCGCGATGGCGCCGGGGGCGATGATGATCACGTCGACGCCGTAGATGATCAGTTCGCGGCGCAGGGATTCCGAGAGGCCTTCGAGCGCGAACTTCGAGGCGCTGTACGGGCCGAGAAAGGGCGAGGCGACCTTTCCGCCCACCGAGCTCATCATGCAGATGCGGCCGGGCGTGCTGGTCTTGCGGTCGGGAGCGGCGCCCAGAAGCGGGGCGAAGGCCTGCGTGACGATGAGCTGGCCGGTGACGTTGACCTCCATCTGCTGGCGGAAGGCCGCGATGTCGAGGTGTAGCAGGGGGCCGGGATTGGCGATGCCTGCATTGTTGACGAGGCCGAAAAGCGGCTGGCCGTTGAGCTTGGCTGCGACGGTCTTCGCGCCAGCGGCGACTGCGGCTTCATCGGTAACGTCGAAGATCAGGGGCGTGAAGTTTGCGCCGAATTCCTTCTGGAGCCGGTCGGCATCGGCCTGTTTGCGGACGCTGCCGAAGACATGGAAGCCTTTGGCCGTCAGAAATTTGACGCAACCCCAGCCAATGCCGGTGGATGCGCCGGTGACGACGATGGATTTCATACAAGTGCTCCCGGGCCCCGTGAGCCACCTATATAGGGGGCATGCCCGGGCAATGGGCGCCCCCCAAGCTTGACTTTCGGGGGCTGGACGCTCATTAACCCGCCCGTCTGTGGACAACCCGGCTTTCGCGGTAATTCCGGCAAGGAATGATCCGGCGGCCTGGGGGCTTTCTCATAAGAAGCCGGCCTGCTGACTTCACGACAACGCCGCATTGTGCGGCCAGTCCGCCGGATGAGCCGGTTGGCCCGTAACGACGAACCCTTTTGGAGCCTTGATGCCTGCCACAGCTACGATGAACCCCACCACCGATGATTTTGCCGCTCTTTTTGAAGAGAGCTTTGCCGGCGCCAACATGATCGAGGGCCGCGTTGTCGAAGCCACGGTCACAGCGGTTGGAAGCGACTTCATCACTGTCGACGTTGGCCTCAAGACCGAAGGCCGCATACCCACCAAAGAATTCAGCCAGGACGAAACGCAGCCGACCGTCGGCTCTATCGTCGAAGTTTACCTGGAGCGCATCGAGAATGCGCTCGGTGACGCAGTCCTGTCGCGCGACAAGGCGAAGCGTGAAGAAGCCTGGACCCGCCTCGAGCGCGTTCACGAGAAAAAAGAGACCGTCAAAGGCGCCATCGTCGGCCGTGTCAAAGGCGGCTTCACGGTCGACCTCGGCGGCGTCAACGCCTTCCTTCCTGGTTCACAAGTGGACATCCGTCCGATCCGCGATGTCGGCCCGCTCATGGGCATGATGCAGCCGTTCGCCATTCTCAAGATGGACCGTCCGCG
>JAUYSA010000091.1 GCA_030696545.1 Hyphomonadaceae bacterium | reverse complement strand
CAGGCGTCGGTTCGCGAGGGGTCGATCCCCACCACGCGATGGCGCCCGCCCTTCCGCCGCCTCGCTGATTGTCTAAAAGCCTGCCGAAAGCCCTTGCAAACGTGGCTCGGCATGATACTTAAGTATATACTTAAGTATTGGAGCTGGGATGCAAGCCGCCCTTCTTGACCGGACATTTCACGCGCTGAGCGATCCGACGCGGCGGGCGATGGTGCAGCGGCTTTCGCGTGGACCGGCTTCGGTCAGCGAACTGGCCAAGCCGCTGGCGATCTCGCTGCCGGCGGTGATGCAGCACCTGCAGGTTCTCGAAGGGAGCGGACTCGTTCGCTCAGAGAAAACCGGCCGTGTTCGGACATGTAGCGTGGAGCCGAAAATGCTGACCCTCGCAGAACACTGGATCGCGGAACGCCGCGCGCAGTGGGAACGCAAACTCGACCGGCTGGCTGACTATCTCGATGCAACGGCAAGCGAAAACGACAATGCGAAGGAAGAGTCGAAATGACCGCCAATACCCTGACACCTGCGCTTCACGACACCATCACGCTGGAGCGCACCTACAACGCATCACCCCCGCGCGTATTCGCAGCGTGGCGCGATGTCGAGGCAAGGGAACGCTGGAGCAAGCCGTCCGCTGACACCGAGATTGTTTACGACCAGGCCGAGTTCAAGGTTGGCGGGCTTGATATCGTGCGCTGTGGCTTCAAGGGCGATCTGCGGTTTCAGGCGCATGTGCGTTATCTTGAGATCATTCCGGATGCGCGGATCGTGATGGCCGAAACCGTCGCCGAGAATGGCGCCGCTAAGGCGGTGTCGTTGATCACTGTCGAGATGAAGGCGGCCGGCAAGGCGACCGACCTGAGGGTCACGCTGCAGGTTTCTGCGCTCGACGGATCGGACATGCTGCAAGGCTACCTCGATGGCTGGAGCCCAACGCTCGACAACCTCGCCAATGAATTCTGACGCAGAGCAGAAGGATCTACCCCATGACCGCTGATACGATCACCAAACCGATTTTCGGAACTTTCACCATAGAGCGCAAGCTGAGGCACAAGCCCGAGCGCGTATTCCGGGCCTTTGAAGATCCGGAGGCGCACTATCGCTGGTTTGTTTCCGGCGAGGGCTGGGAGATTGCCAGATACACGCATGACTTCCGCGTGGGCGGACATGAGCACGGACAATTCAGGCCGGTTGGACATCCTTCCACATTTTCGAACGACACCTGGTATCTCGAGATCGCCGAGGCTCGCCGGATCTCGATCGCCTACTCAATGGGAATGGACGGCGCACCATTTTCGCATTCGCTGGCCGTGACCGAGTTCTTTCCGGCCGGCAAAGGCGGATGCCGGCTCGTCTATACTGAGCAGGGCGCCTACTATGGCGGCGAAGACGATGTGAAAAACCGCAAGGCGGGTTGCGCGGAACTGTTCGGAAAACTCGAAGTCGAACTCGACGCGCACGCCTGACCAGAAGGATCTACAATGGCCTTGAAGCTCTATTATCACCCGCTTTCCAGCTATTGCTGGAAGGTGCTGATCGCTCTCTACGAGGCAGGCGTTCCGTTCGAGCCGGAGCTGGTGGATCTGGGTGATCCGGATGCGCGCGAACGGTTCATCCGCATGACACCGCTGGGCAAGTTTCCCGTGCTGGTCGACGAGGAGGCTGGAAAAGGCTTTCCCGAGTCGAGTATCATCATCGAGTATCTAGCGATCAAGCACGCGGGCGCGGCGAAGCTGATCCCGGCGGACAGGGATCTCGCGTTGCGGGTTCGGCTGTCGGATCGCTTTTATGACCTGCATGTCCATGACAAGATGCAGCGGATCGTTGGCGATCGATTGCGGCCAGCAGACAAGAAGGACGCATTTGGCGTCGAGAAGCTGCGCAACGAGCTGGAGATTTCTCTGTCGCTAGTTGACCGTGACATGGGCGAAGGCGGCTGGGCGACGGGTCTGACATTCACGATGGCAGACTGCGCAGCAGCGCCGGCGCTGTATTATGCCAACCAGGTCTCGCCGTTTGGAGAGAACCATGCGGGCGCGGCGCGCTATCTCGACCGGCTGATGGCGCGGCCATCGTTCGCGCGCGTGCTGGCGGAAGCCGAGCCGTACTTCGCGATGTTCCCGAAATCCTGAGAGATGACCATGACCGTTAGCAAGACAAAGCACGCCATCTTCACGATCGAGCGCACATTCAAGGCGCCGCCGAAGCGCGTCTTCGCAGCGTGGGCGACGCCGGAGGGAAAAGCCGCATGGTTCGGCGGACCAACTAGCGAAAGCGTTGAGGAGATCCGCGAGTTCAATTTCCGCGAAGGCGGCAGCGACCGGCTGCGCGGACGTTGGAACAATGGAAGAGTATCTGACTACAAGAGCACCTACTGGGAGATCATCCCCGAGAAGCGCATTGTCTATGCGTATGAGATGTTCATGAACGACAGCTTCCGCATGTCGGTTTCGCTGGCGACGATCGAGTTCGAGCCGGCGGGGACGGGCACGAAGATGACGCTGACTGAACAGGGCGCCTTCCTCGAACCGTTCGATCCGGATGGCGATGACGCCGCCGGGCGCGAGCACGGCACCAACTGGTTGATGGACAAGCTCGCCGCCTATCTCGACAGCTAGCGTCGCTTTTCTCCGAGAATGCTGGAGAGGCGCGGCGGCGTGGGCGCGCCCTGCCCGGCGGCGGCGCGATCGGCGCGGCGGCGGCGGACAGTGGCGTCGCGGATGATCGTCAGGAAGACGATGCCTAGGTCCACTGCGATCGAGGCGAACAGGGCGAGGAAGGCCTTGTCGTCGAACTGGAAGTCGCGACTGCCTTCGAACTTCAGGCCAAGCGGTTGGGCGATCCACTGGATGAGGCCGAAGAAGGCGGCGCGGGTTGCTTTCGGGCCTTCGAGGAATTCGAATTCGGGCGTGGTGACGGGCTCGACGGCGCGGAGCTGGGCTGAAGCGGCGACCAGTTTTTCGTTGAGGACGACGTCCCAGCAATAGCCTGGATCAGCGGCGCGAGCGGGATCGGCGCTGCCGGGGCGCTGGGGATCTGGACCGACTTCGGAGGTGAGCGTCAGGAGACGATCGGCGAAGGCCGTCGCGTGGAGCGAGCGCAGGTCGTTGGCGGCGTTGGCGAAGGCGCGGGATTCTTCGTGGATGCCGGTGAAGAGGGCGCGGCGTTCGGCTGAGGGGAGTTGAGACGCGGCGCTGAGTTTTTCGAGCGTGGCGCGTTCGGCAGGGGGAAGATCGATTGAGGCTGGCGGCGGGGTTCGGTTGATCAGGGCGGAGACTTGCCGTTCGAGCCGGGCGCGCTGGGTTGCGACGGGTGCGATCCAGACGGCGCGGACTTCCTGGCCGAGATTGCCGGCGCGGTCGGCGAAGGCGAAGCGGCTGCGCATGA
>JAUYSA010000065.1 GCA_030696545.1 Hyphomonadaceae bacterium | reverse complement strand
AACGGCGCTGTCACTATGTCTCGGCTATCTGAATCGGGACAAACCAAATGGCGAACTGCGCATTCCTTGGCCTCGGCGTGATGGGCGGCCCCATGGCCCGCCATCTCGCGGAGAAGGGCCACGACGTCACCGTCTGGAACCGCACGCCGGCCAAAGCCGCCGCCTGGGCGAAGAGTCACGGCAAAGGCCAAGCGGTCGATAGCGCGCGCGAGGCCGTCCACACAGCCGATTTCGTCTTCATGTGCCTCGGCGACGATCCCGATGTTGAAGCTGTCTATGCCGACATCGAGTCCGACCTGAAGCGCGGCTCGATCCTCGTCGACCACACGACCGGCTCCGCCTCCCTCGCGCGTAGGCTCTATGATCAGCGCCGCGCCCGCGCCGGCCAGTTCCTTGATGCGCCCGTCTCGGGCGGACAGGCCGGGGCCGAGAACGGCCAGCTCACCGTCATGGTCGGCGGCGATCCAGACGCGTTCGCACTCGCTGAGCCCGTGATGCGCGCCTACTCAAAACAGATCACCCTGATCGGGCCAAGCGGGCAGGGACAGCTCGCAAAGTCGGTCAACCAGATCTGCATCGCGGGTGTCGTGCAGGGCGTTGCGGAAGGGCTCCTCTTCGCCCGCGCCAACGGCCTCATCGAAGCGAAAGTCATCGAAGCCATCTCCGCCGGCGCCGCCCTGAGCTGGCAGATGCAGAGCCGCTGGAAGACCATGGTGGAGGGCAAGTTCGATTTCGGCTTCGCGGTCGACTGGATGCGCAAGGATCTCCGCATCGCCCTCGACGCCGCCCGCACCTCCGGCGCCTCCACCCCGATCACCGCCCTGATCGACCAGTTCTACGCCGACATTCAATCGGAAGGTCATGGCCGCTGGGATACTTCCAGCCTGATCTCGCGCCTCAACAGGAAGTAAGCAGTGCCCGTCTTCCTGCACAATTTCGAGCACGAGCTGGAAGAGAAGTTCGTCACCGCCAGCGGGCCTGGCGGTCAGAACGTCAACAAGGTCGCGAGCGCCGTTCAGCTGCGGTGGAACGTGAAGACGAGCCACGCCTTCGACGACGAACAAAAATGGATGATCCGCCGCGCACTTGCCAACCGGATCAATGACGAGGGCGAACTCGTTCTTTTCATCCAGACCCACCGCTCCCAGGTCCGCAACCGGGAGGAGGCGAGGGAGAGGCTGCTGGAACTGATCGAAAAGGCGCTCGTCAAACCAAAGAAGCGCCTCAAGACGAAGCCCAGCCGCGCGCAGAAGGAAAAGCGCCTCGACGGCAAGGCCAAGCGCTCCACCATCAAGCGCAACCGCACCCAGATCGACCAGGACTGAATCAACATGTGAGACTCAGGGGAGACCCTGATCACCTTCCGCGCGCGCCCTGATACACAACCATGGGTTGCGATTAGGTCGGGAGCGGGCCATGGCGGATATTCCGAAAACGAGAACGTGTGTCTCAATCGATGAGGCAGAAAGGCTCCGCGATTTTGTCCGTCAGGCCGAGCTGATGAACGGCCGCATCGCCGGCGCCCGCGTCGCACGACGCGCGGACGCTCCGGCGCTCGCTGGACTGCTTGCCCATGACAGCATCGGCCCCCGCATTTACACGATGCCCAGCACGATCAATGCCGAAACCATGGCGCCCTTTATCAACTACCATTTGATGCAGCGCGCCCGGGGCGATGGCATCCTGTTCGTTTCCTTCAACGGGCAGGGCGAAGCCACCGCCTATTTCGATGTGGAGCTGTGGCCGCAATGGTCGATCGCCAAGTTCGGCGGCGCTGTTAAGGCGGAGCGGCAGGGCCGGGGCTTCGGCGGCGCATGTGGTCTCGCCGCTGTGGAATGGTGCTTCGACCAGCTCGGCGTCGCCCGCATCTGCGAGACAACCGCGCGCGACAATGACCGCTCCATCCGCCTGCTGTCGCGCCTTGGCTTCGTTCAGATGGGCGAAGTCACGGCCATCAAGCCGGACGGCTCGACACGGCCGTCACTCTACTGGGAGCTTGAGCGGGAAGCCTGGGATACGGCCCGTTCCGTCCGCCGGACTGGCTAACGGCATCATCGAAAATTTCACGGTCTGGTTGCCGTGAATCTTAAACCGCAAGGGGCACAATCGTAACGAGCAGCAATTCCAGGTGCCCATGTCAGCTTCCATTAACCAGCCGTACGCCGCCGCTGATTCCCAGCCGCGTGAAACGGTGAAGCGCCGCGTGACTGCGCAAGTTCGCCGCGACATGCTGATCTTCGCGGGCTTCATTGCAGCAGGCTTCATCCTGTCGGTGAACCTCGACGTGATAAGCCTGCTCTACGCGGTTGGCGCCGAGTATGATCACCTGCAGGCCTCAAAATTCTTCGGAACGCTCATCTTCGCCTGTGCCGGCCTGACGCTTTACGTGGTGACGCGTTACAGCGCCCACATTCGCGAACTGCGCACTCGCCTGCAGACGGAAGAGCGCGCCCGCCGCGTCGCCATGCACGATCCGCTGACCGGCCTGCCCAATCGCCGCCACCTCAAGGGCGTGCTCAACTGGCTCCTCAGCGGCAATGATGGCGCCCGCAAGCTCGGCGTAGTCATGCTCAACATTGATCGCTTCAAGTCTTTCAACGACGCCAATGGGCGCGTCCTGGGCGATGAAGTGCTGATGAATGTTGGCAAGATTCTAAACCTGCGCGCTGGCGTGAACGGTTTCGTCGCGCGCCTCGAAGCAGACGAATACGTGGTTCTCCTTCCCGACCAGGGCGAGGAAGAGTTGATGGATTGGCTCTCTGCCGTCCTCACGGCGATCGAGGCGCCCATGCGTGTCGGCAAG
Source organism: Hyphomonadaceae bacterium (assembly GCA_030696545.1). GTDB lineage: Bacteria > Pseudomonadota > Alphaproteobacteria > Caulobacterales > Hyphomonadaceae > UBA7672. The sequence continues at coordinate 14,113 of JAUYSA010000065.1, read as the reverse complement.
ACGATTGTGAGCATCAGCGCAACCGCTGGCGCAGCCATCGGTCTGGCCGATGGCCGTGATGCCGAAACCCTGCTGCATCGCGCCAGCCTGGCCCTGCGCCGCGCCAAGGATACCAGCCGTGGGTGGTTCGCGTTCTTCAAGACCGGGATGGACGAGCTGGTGCGCCAGCGCGCGCTGTTCGAGAACGATCTCTGGAACGCCGTTCGCAACGACGAAATCGCGCCATACTACCAGCCGCTGGTCAGCCTCGAAGACGGCAAGGCGCGTGGCTACGAAATCCTCGCGCGCTGGACGCATGCAACACGCGGCCCGATCCCGCCCGATCAGTTCATTCCTGCCGCCGAAGCAAGCGGTGCAATCGGCGAGCTTACGTTCAACCTGCTGCGCCGGGCCTGCCGCGAAGCTGTGGCCGTCGAAGGCGCGCCGCATCTTTCGCTCAACCTTTCGCCTGTGCAGCTACAGGATGACGAACTCGCGCAGAAGATCCTCAAGGTCCTCGAAGAGACGAGCTTCCCCGCTTCGCGACTGGAGGTCGAGCTTACCGAGGCCGCGCTCGTCACCGATCTCGACGCTGCGCGTACGACGCTCCACGCACTGCGCGACAAGGGGGTGCGTATTGCGCTGGACAATTTCGGCGCAGGCCACGCCAGCCTGCTGCAGCTTCGCCAGCTTCCGTTCGACAAGCTGAAGATCGACCGCTCCTTCGTGCGCCGCATGACGACTGATGAGGAATCGGCCACGCTTGTCCGGACCATCATCTCGATGGCCAAGAACCTGGGCCTCGTCGTCGTCGCTGAAGGCGTCGAGACAGCAGATCAGGTGAAAGCTCTCACCGCGCTCGGCTGCGACATGGGGCAGGGCTTCCATTTCGGCCGCGCATCGCAGGCGATCGGCCGCCGCGCATCAAGCGGCGAAGGCAGGCAGCGCAAGGCAGCTGCTATGCGCCAGGCAGTCGAAGCCGATCAGCTTCTCGCGCAGTTAGAGCCGGCTCTTCTAGCCCCGCTCGCTGACTGACGACGCGGCCAGAACCTCGCGCAATTTCAGCGCAAGCTGATCCAGCGTGAACGGCTTCGGCAGGAAGTTCACGCCCGGATCGAGCACGCCGTTGTGGACGACGGCGTTGCGCGTATAGCCGGTTGTGTAGAGCACTTTCAGGTTCGGCTTTTGAACCAGCGCCGCATCGGCCAGCTGCCTGCCTGTCATGCCGGGCATGACAATGTCGGTGAACAGGCACTGGATCTCAGGCCGGGAGGCGAGAACCTTCAGGGCTTCGGCGCCATCTGGCGCTTCAAGAACATTGTAGCCGAGATCGCGCAGCCCTGTGCATGTCACTTCACGCAGGCGAGCTTCGTCTTCAACGACAAGGATAGTCTCGTTGCTGTGCTGAGCGCGCAGCTTGTCCATGTCGATCACGGGCCGCGAAACCTCGACATGCTCACCGAAGAAGCGGGGCAGGTAGATCTTCACGGTCGTGCCGCGGCCCGGCTCGGAGTAGATTTTCACGTTGCCGCCGGATTGCTTTACGAAGCCAAAGACCTGGCTCAGACCCAGTCCGGTTCCTGATCCTAGCGGCTTGGTGGTGAAGAATGGATCGAACGCGCGCTCGATGACATCAGGCGTCATGCCTGTGCCGGTGTCAGTCACCGCGATCATCACATACTGCCCGGCGACGACATCCGAATGCGAGCGGGCATAGTCATCGTCCAGCGAAGTATTGGCTGTTTCCAACGTGAGCTTGCCGTCGCCTTTCATGGCGTCGCGTGCATTTACAGCGAGATTGAGGATGGCGTTTTCCAGCTGACTCGAGTCGGCGGAAATGCGCCACAGCCCGCCTGCAAGAACCGTCTCGATCTCTATGTTTTCGCCGAGCGTGCGCTGGAGCAGGTCTGTGATGTTCGCGACGAACTTGTTGGCGTCCAGTGTTTCTGGAGCGAGCGGCTGCTGGCGCGAGAAGGCAAGCAGGCGTGATGTCAGCTTCGCCGCGCGGTTGGCCGCATCCATCGCAGCATCGAGCATGGGCGCGATGTTGCTATCGCCCTTCGCCATACGTTTCCGCGACAGAGTGATGGCTGACATGATCACCGCGAGCATGTTGTTGAAATCGTGCGCGACGCCGCCGGTCAGCTGGCCGATCGCCTCCATCTTGTGAACCTGGCGAAGCTGGGCTTCGGCGGCGCTGCGTGCTGCGGACTCGCGTGCCACCACATCCTGTGACTGGCGCAGGCTGAAGACGGTTGCTTCCTGCTCTGCGAATGCCGAGCGCAGCGCTTTCATCGAACGCGATCGGTCACGGAACCAGATAACAATGACCGCCAGCGAGGCCAGCACGGCTAGGGCGCCCGACATCGCGAATATCAGGCCAGTCGCTCGCGCATCACGGTTGCGTTCCGTAGCCAGCTTGCTCTCGCGGCTTTCCATCTCCTCGACCAGCACGTTAAGTTCGAGCATCAGCGCTCGGCTGCGGCCGCTGACGAACGTCGTGATCTCATCGATTGATTGCCCAGCCCGCCGCCGTTCAATCGCTGCGCTGGCGTCGTTGTTTTTCTCCTCCACGACGCGGCGCAGCCGCAGCAGTGTTTCCTGCTGCTCCGGGTTGTCCTGCGTCAGCGCGGCGATCCCTTCGACCTGTCGGGGCGTCTTTGTCCGCGCCGCCTCAAATTGCGACAGGAACTGTTCGTCACTGGTCCATACATACCCCCGCGCCGCCAGTTCTGCTTCCTGCGTTGTCGCAAGAAAGCGGGCCAGTTCACGTTCCACTTCGAACGTGTGCGCGATCAGGTTGAGCCGCGACTGATAGATGCCGGCGAAGGCGAGCGCTGTGGTGATGATGGCAATCACCAGCGCGGCAGCGGCAGCCGGAAGCGTGGCCGGGTGTGCAATCAAACGAGCCAAATCACGCCCCCGCGCCCGGCATGAAATTACAGCCCCTGATCATCGACCCAGTCACTACCGCAAATTGCATCCATCCGACGCGGATTTCGTAGCACCAGCGTCGCTTTCCAGACAAGCGCCCAGACACGCGGCGTCAGCAGGCCCAGCAGCCCAGCTACATGCGCAGACCGATTTCCCTGAGCCGGATTTCGAGGAAGTCCTGCAACTTGAGCGGTTCTGGATATCTGTCCGGCTGCTCGGGCGAGATGCACGAGGGAAGCGTGCGGATCTCATAGTCCGGATTGAAGTGCAGGAAAAATGGCGTCGAATAACGCGGAAAGCGCGAACGTTCAGGCTTCGGGTTCACGACGCGGTGGGTGGTTGATGGCAGCACATCATTGGTCAGCCGCTGCAGCATGTCGCCGACATTCACCACCAGCGATCCCGCAGGCGGATTTACGCCCAGCCACTGTCCATTCCGATGCAGGACTTCAAGCCCGCCTTCCTCCGCCCCCAGAAGAAGCGTGATGACGTTGATGTCCTCATGCGCCCCGGCCCGCACCGAACCTTCCGGCGGCGGCTCAGTCTGTGGCGGATAGTGGAGGAGGCGAAGGATCGAGTTTCCTTCCTTCACCGCCTCATCGAAGAAGCGCGGCTGCAGTTCCAGATGCATCGCAATGGCTGAAAGAACCTCCAGCCCGAACGTGTCCAGCGCCCTGAACATGGCGTTGGTGTCGTCTTTCCACCCCGGAACCTCGGCGACGTAGAGGTTCTTCTCCATGATATCCGAGAACCTGTGCCCCTCAGGCAATTCGCGAGCGACGTGCCAGAACTCCTTGAGGTCCTTCGCCTTGGCTCCTTTGGCCACCTCGGTAGCAAACGGCGTGTAGGCCCTCTGTCCGCCGCCGCCCGGAATGAAGTATTTCCGCTTGGCGGCATCGGGCAGGGCGAAGAACTTCTTTCCGGCGTCCACACCCCGATCGATCACCCCCTGGTCGATGGGGTGGTCGTTGATGACGGCAAAGCCCGTCTCGCGGAAACTGGCGCCCAGCCGCTTGGCAAAGGCCTGCGGGTCACTCTTCCAGAGCGTATATGAAATGGGGTCGAAGAGACTGGTCGCCGTGGTCATCCTGGCCTCGTCAGATCGTCAGACGTCATTGTTTACACGGGCTGGCGTGAACTCAGCCCCGCCGCTACATCCCTAGTATATAGAGCAGGGAACGGAAGCCCATGACCGCAGGCGTCCATAAAGTCGCATTCGGCCCGAAGGCGCTGGTCTGATGGCGCAACATCTCGTGCTGCGCATGCGGCGCGAGCTGTCAGCGGATATGGAGCAGCCCCTCTGGCCAGCCGGGATGACGTGCCGCACGCTGGCGCCCAAGCCTGACAAGCGCGACGCAATGGCGGCTCACTCCGTGCTTGAGGCTGGCTTCTGGGAAGGCGGCGGCGGCGCGCCGATCTTCCGCAAATGGTGGCCGGAGCTACGCAAGGACTCCGAGTTCGACCCCGCGCTGGTCTTCCTCGCCATCGAGCACGGTGAGGTCATCGGCATGGCGCAATGCTGGACATCAGCCTTCATCAAGGATCTCGCGGTCCATCCGCGCGCGCGGCGGCGTGGCGTTGGCCGCGCCTTGATGCTCACGGCATTCCACGCCTTCGCAAAGCGCGGCGCTGCTCATGTCGATCTCAAGGTGCGCGAGGAGAACGCAAACGCCCAGCGCCTCTATCGCGACCTCGGCATGACAGTGATCGCGCGCGAGCCCGGTTAGAGTCGTCAACGCGCGTTTATATTGGTGTAGTTCTGATTCAACTTCATGAATCGAAGTAAATACAAATAATTCGTCCGAATACTGACGAAAGTTTGCAGTATTAACTACGCCGCAAGTCTTCTCCGCTTGAATGACATCAAGCCGCTGATGCGGCGGTGGGTGGAAGCAAAGTCGAAGTCCGAAAGAGACAGAGACGAGCTTCCCAGGTTCAAAGGGATGCCAGAATGGCGTACGCAGATATCCGGATCGAAGCGCCCGAAGCGTTTCTCGCAAAGACAGCTTCGGCCGACGAGCTCTATCGCATCGGCCTCATCTATTGCGAAGGCATGGATGTGACCGTCGATCTGGTTCAGGCGCACAAATGGTTCAACCTCGCGGCGACGCGCGGTCATCGTGACGCGAAGCTCCTCCGCCAGGAAATGGCCGAGATGATGTCGCAATCTGAAGTGCTCAAGGCCCAGAAGGCCGCGCGCGAATGGATGAAGAAAGCCAACTAGGCTTTCAGCTCCCCGCCAGCGAACACGATCGTCCTTTCCACAAGGACATCGGTTGAGCTGACGAGTTCGCCTTCGATGTCATCTGCCGTGAGCACGAGCGGAACCTCCGTGCATCCGGCGATGATGACTTCAGCGCCTTGCGCCTCGAGCTTCTTCGCCAGCGTCGCCATCGAGCGGCGCACGGTGTCGCCAGTGTCGCCGGATTTTATCCGGTAGATCAGCTCCATCATCGTGCGCTGCGAATCCGCGTTGAGAAGCACTGGCTCGACGCCACGCTTTTTCAATCCATCCTGATAAAGTCTTGCCGCGAGGCAGGCGTCGCCCGCCAGCACGCCCGCGCGCTCCGCTCCCATGTCGGCGACGGCGGCGATTGTCACTTCGATCATGTTTATGAACGGCACGGTAATCGCCGCGCGGATATCCGCCTCGTGTGCGTGCGCCGTGTTGCACGCCATGACGATCACCTCCGCGCCCGCGGTCTGCAATCCTCTTGCGGCTGCGGCCAGCGCGGGGCCGGGCGGCAGGCCTTTGCCTTCGGCGAACAGGTTGCGATCGGGGATCTTGGTGTTGTTGTCGATGATGAGACGCAGATGATCTTGGTCGCGTACGGCTCTGGTTTTCCTCAAGATTCGCTCGAAGAAATCCAGCGTCGCCGCAGGCCCAAGTCCGCCGATAACGCCAACCGTTTTTGTCTCGCTCATGACTGCAACACGCCTTGATATGCAAACAGGGAAGGCGCTCCGCCCGTGTGTACGAACAGGATCTTCGAGTCCTGCTTGAAGTGTTTCCGGCGTATCAGCCCGATCAGTCCTGCCGCTGCCTTGCCGGTATAAACCGGATCAAGCAGCACGCCTTCCAGGCGCGCGAACAGTCTCACAGCCTCGACCATTTCATCCGTGGGCAGAGAATAGCCGGGGCCGACCCATTCATCGAGCGCGACGACGCTCTCGCGTGAAGGCGCAGGCAGCCACGCAAAGGCGGCTGCTTCTACAGCAAGCTTGTGGACATTGCCTTCCTGCTCGGCGCGCGGGCGGCGCACATTGATGCCTGTCAGCGGAACGCCGCTGTTCGCCGCATTGAAGCCGACAAGCAGTCCGCTATGCGTGCCAGCGCTGCCGGAAGCGACCACGAACTCGTCGAACGCCACGCCCATGTCCAGTGATTGCGCCAGGATTTCACGCGCGCAGACAACATAGCCCATGGCTCCCAGCGCGTTCGATCCGCCGCCGGGAATGACATACCCCTTGCGACCCGACGCCTTCAGTTTCTCGGCCTCGACGTTCATCGCGGCGCCGAGATCCGTTCCTGCATCAACAACCGTGATCGATTCCGCACCCAGCAGATCGAACAGGAAATTGTTTCCGCTCGCATCCTTGCGATAGCTGCCTGCCACACGCTGCTCAAGGATGAGCCGGCATTTGAGGCCCTCATGCGCAGCGGCAGCAAGCGTGAGACGGCAATGATTGGATTGCGGCGCACCGACCGTGATCAGCGTATCCGCGCCCTGGCGCAGCGCCTCGGCCACCAGAAACTCCAGCTTGCGCGTCTTGTTCCCGCCACCCGCGAGCCCCGTGAGATCGTCGCGCTTGATCCAGATCTCAGGCCCGCCAAGATGCTTCGACAGCTTCTCAAGCCGCTGTATCGGCGTGGGATTTGGCGTGTAGCGGCGGCGGGGCAGGGCTTCGATTTTCATGCCGTGTTTGTAGGCGTGTCGCTGTACCGGGGGAAGATGTGATTGCCGATTTGGGCAGCCCTTTGTCGTCATTCCGGCCGGAAGTGCGCAGCACTGGAGAGCCGGAACCCGGGGGCGAGTGAGCGCAGTTCCTGGGTTCCTGATAACGCCTGCGGCGTTTCAGGAATGACGATGGATGGGGGCAGCAAAGGTTTCGTCGGCGCCGACGTCAGAACCGCGCCACATCGTAGAACAGCGAGAAGTCTATCGGCAGGGCGTCGCGGATGAACTGCCTCACGAACAGGTTCTCGTCTGCGATCATCTTCCGGCTGACATAGACCACATCAAAGCGGTGCAGCGGGCCGATGTCATAGAGGTTGCTCCGCGCCAGTCCGTTACGCACGTCGACAACGCGCGTCATCAGTTCGCCGCCGGGAACGCGGCGCATGACGATAACATGCGTCGGCTTGCCTTCCTCGGTCCAGCCGCCCGCCAGCAGGATCGCCTGCAGCACGTCTATCTCGCCGGGCAACTCGAACACGCCGGGCGCTTTCACTTCTCCGCCGACAAAGACTTTCTGCGAACCGAAGTCTGTCGGCGTGATCACCAGCGAAGGATCGCGCAGTTCGTTGGCGTAGATATTCTCGATCGCGCCCTTGAGTTCCCCGACCGTCTGGCCGCCCGCCATGACAGCGCCGATGGTCGGAAGGGCGATACGGCCGTCCGGCCCGATCGTGAATTCGCCAGATAATTCGGGGGCCGTGCGCACGTCCACGCGGAACTTGTCGCCGGGATAGAAGCGGTACGCTTCGTCTTCAGCGCGCCATTTCGGGTAAGAAGCTATTGGAAAATCAGGGCTTTGCTTCGGCAACGGGTCGCCCATGCAGCCCGATAGCGCGACAAGCCCGGCGGCGCCGGCGAGGACGGATAGACGCAGACCCGACATGATTAACGTTTGCCCGTGAATGGATAACCGCTTCTTAAGCGGCGCGGGTGAAGGCTGGCGCGTTAACCATGGGATCAGTGTCCCCTTGAGCGTAGAAGCTTGGACAGAACGTACGTCTGCCGGCGCGCCCGCGCCGCGCGCGCAACCGCGCATCGCGAGACTGCGCCCGAAGCTCGGCGTCGCTGATACGCTGCTTCAACTATGGCGCGCCAAGTGGCTGATGTTGCTTGTCTTCCTTCCAATCGCGCTGATTGGCGTCGCGATCACGCTTCTCGCGCCCACAAAGTTCTCGGCAAACACGCGCCTGCTTGTGCGGTTGGGACAGGAGTATGTGTTCGATCCGATCATCGGCGACGCCGCCAAGGGCGCCTTCCCGCAGCAGGAAGAAGTGCTTCAAGCCGAAACCGAGCTAGCGCGTTCTCCTGTGATCGCAGAGCGCGTCATAGCCGGCATCGGCCTGTCGCGCCTTTATCCCGCGTTCGCCGAAGCCAAGCTGCGCGCCCGAGATGGCGCTTCGTATGAAGTCGATCAGGAAGCGCTTGAAGCGTTCGCAGCCGACTTCGATGTTTCAACCGCACCGAAATCCTCGATCCTGCGCATGACCTATGCGCATGAAGACCCGGCGCTCGCCGCCGCCACGCTCAACCGTTTCGTCACGGAATACCTGAAATACCGTCAGGAAGTTCTCTCTGGAAAAGGCGCTGTGGGCCTCTCCGAACAGCGCGACGTGATCGAGGGCAGGTTGGCTGAGTCCGACAAATCCCTCCGTGAATTCCTCGCGAAAAGCGGCCTCAGCGATTTCGAAGCCGAAGCGGCGGCCTCCAGAAAGCTGTTCGCGGATATCTCCGATGAACTCGCCAAGGTCGAAGCCTCACTGCGCGAAGCCGAAGCCAAATCCCACGGCCTCACACGCCAGATCGCGTCCACGCCGAAAGACGTCGATCTCTACGTGGAGACCACGTCCGAACAGGATCTGGTGAAGCTGCGTCTCGAACGCGAAGATCTTCTGGCGCGCTACCTGCCGGACAGCCGCGTCGTCAAAGATGTCGATCGAAAGATCGCCCAGCTCGAAGCCTTCCTGAAATCCGCGCCCGCACAGGGCCTGCGCCGCATCGGCCCCAACCCCACCTGGCAGGCGCTTGAAGCCGACCGCGCTGTGCAAACCGCCAACATAAGCGCGCTGACGGGCCGTTCCGCCGCGCTGGTCACGCAGAAGCGCGAAGCCGAAGCCCAGATCGCGCAACTGGCCGCGCTTGAGCCCGAATACCAACGCATGAAGCGCGATCGCGACGCGCTCGAAACATCCGCCGGCACATTCGCCACCCGCGAACAGACCGAACGCGCCCGCAGCGAACTTGCTTCGCGCAGTGTCGACAACATCTCCGTTTACGAAGCTGCTCGTCCGCCCACACGCGGCGACAGCACCAAGCGCATGATCGCCATCGCCGCCGCCATCTTCGGCCTGCTGACAGCCCTCGCAGCGGGTCTTCTGCGCGCCTGGTCGGTCTCCAGCTTTCCCACAGCCGGTTCGATCGAACGCACGCTGAACATGCGCGTGCTCGCCACGGCGAGGGACCGCGCAGCATGAGAGACCTGCGCGCCGATCTCAAAGAGCTCCATCGCTCGCTCTCGCAGACGCCCGCAACGGACGGCGGCCGCTCCGTCATGTTCATCTCCGCCCGCTCAGGCGAAGGCGTATCCAGCGTCGCCGCTGCATTCGCCCTGCTGGCGGCCGAGCAAGCCCGCAAGCCGGTCTGGCTCATCGACCTCGATCTCAAGCGCAACCATCTATTCAACACTTTTGCCGTCGGCTCATTTGCCGAAGCGTTCGGCGGTGTTGGCCCGCCATACTCGGCGGCGCTCAAGACACAGCCCTTCTTCTCGGTTGAGCCAGACCTGCCAGAGGCTGTTCAAGGACTTGGCATGTTCACCGCCCATCGTGTTGGCGAAACCCGCCTCATGGTCACGCAGTTCGACGCCAGCCGCCTCAAGCCCGCTCACAGCATCCGCATCAAGACGCAGCCCGCTTACTGGCAAGCGGTTCGCGCCGCGACTGACTGGGCCGTCGTCGATGCCCCCGCTATGGAACTCGCAGGCACCGGCCTCGCCATCACCTCGCAGATGGACAAGACCGTCATCGTCGTCAAAGCCGATGAAACATCGCCGCAGGATGTCGACGCGGTGCGGCGCGAGATCGAAGCGCATGGCGGGCGCGTCGCCGGCGTCGTGCTGAACCGCGAAAAGCCAGACGCGCTGTTTGTCGACCGCCTCTCCAGATGATCGCCCGGCGCCCGGTCGGCCGCGTCGAACTGGTGCTGGCGGGCGCGACGCTCTTCATGTTCGCCGAAGCCTTCCTGCCGCGCCTGCTGTCGCCAGGCGCCGTTGATGTCACCGGCGAAGTCCCCGAAAGCACGCTCCTGCGCTTTCTCTGGTTGCCTTTCTACGGGCTGATCGGCGTCGGTCTCATCGTCGCCGGCAGGGATGTGTGGCGTGTGATGTTCCGTTCGCCATGGCTTGTTTTGCTTGCACTTCTTGCAGTTGCATCTGCGCTCTGGTCGATCGATCCGGAGCTGAGTTTCCGCCGTGGCATAGCTGTCCTGACCACCACGCTGTTGGGCGTCTATCTCGCTGCCCGCTACGACTGGATATCCGCGTTGCGCCTGCTTGCTGTCGTATGGTTCGGCCTGATGGCTGCCAGTTTCATCGCGGGCGTCGTCGCGCCGGGGTTCGCCGTGATGCATGAAGTTCACCCCGGCGCATGGTCAGGCGGCTGGAGCGAGAAGAACGCGCTGGGCGGCCACGCAGCGCGCGCATCCTTCCTGTTTGCCTTTCTCGCATGGCGCGATGCGCGCTATCGCAAATGGTGGGGCGCCGGTCTTGTTCTTTCCTTGCTGCTCGTCGTGCTTTCGAAATCGGCCACGGCCTTGCTGGGAGCGTCGCTGGGCCTTGCCGTGTTGATGGCGGCCTGGTGGATGCTCAAGGGACGGCGCTGGTCGCTGGCGCTCGTGTGGGGCGCGGCGTGCGTCCTGGCAGCAGCGGTGATGATCTATGTTATAGCGCCCGGCGTCCTTCTCGGCGTGATCGGGAAAGATGCAACGCTCACTGGCCGGACGGACATCTGGGTCGAACTCGCCGCCGCCATAGAGAAGAAGCCGGCGCTAGGTTACGGATACCTTGCCTTCTGGGGCCTCGACTCCGAACCCCGCTACTGGCTGGAACGAGCCGTCGACTGGAACGCGCCCTCTGGCCACAATGGCTGGCTCGATCTCGCCATCTCTCTCGGCCTGACCGGCGTTGTCATCTTCTCAATAGATGTGGCGGCGTCGGCCTGGCGCGCGGCGAAGCTTTCGCTTGTCTCACCGACCGGCGTCTTTGCTATCGGCTTCCTTGCGCAGTTCATGCTCTTCGCCATGTCGGAAAGCATCATCCTCGCTCAGAACAGCATCTTGTGGGCGACCTACGCGTTCGTCGCGGCCAAGCTGGCGATGGAAGCAAGACGTTCGGCTGAAGTTCTTCCCCCGTTCGCGGCCGGGGCCAACCTGACCTAGTCGATCACGCCGGAAAGCACAGCGCCAAACGTCGGCGTCGCCAGCACGGCGCCGGCCTCAACCGCCCGCAACGCAAGTTCTTCAAGCAGGTCCGCAGGCACGCCGTAGTCTGTGGGCGTCCGGCTTACATCGTGCGTGAAGAAGAATAGCCAGCCCTTTGCATCGATTGCGGTTTTGAGTGCGGCGAGGGCGCGGCGGCGATGCATGGCCGATGCGCCAAGCTCAACCGCCCGCAACTGGCTGCGATCACAATCGCCAACATTCACGCCCGGCAGGATGCCGCGTCCTGTCGCAAACACATCTCCCACCCAGCGCTTCGCCGAATAGCTCGTCTCGCCATAGGGAAATGCAAACGACGAGACCGTTTCGTGGTGGCCGATTTCGGACAGGGCGACAAGGTTTTCGCCAATATCACGTTCCACTTTCGCAAGGCCGGCCCGCGCGCAATCGAGATGCGAATGCGTATGCGCGCCGATCTCGTGCCCACGCGCACGCAGTTCTGCCAGCGTCGCGCCATCGAACATCTCGCCCATCACGGGACTACGCTGACCGACAAAAGACGTGCAGGCATAGAATCCCGCACGCCCGCCATAGCGCTCGACAATGTCGGCGCCATTGAGAGCAGATTTCGGAAAGTCGTCGAATGTGAACGTCACCACCGGCCGATCTGGCGCGACCTCCGCATGGCACGCCTTGCGCCACTGAACGACACGCCGCTGCACCTTTGCCGGCGGCGAGCGCGAGGGAGTGTAGGTCCACTGCACCATCACAGCGCCTCCGCATAGACCAGCGCGCGCCAGGTCTTCAGGGCGCGGCCGCGCAGGGCTAGGGGGAAGCTCTCGGACTTTGCAACATCCGCTGCGAGCCACTTGAAAGACTTGCGGAAAGGCACGGCGCGCAAGCGCGTCGCCATGCGGAAGAGAGGCATCGCAGCGGCGTCTTCCGGATGTCGCGCCGCCATCCGCGCGAAGTTCGCGCCAGAACGCGCATACTTGCCCATCAGCTGCGCCGCGCTGTCGAGCCCAAGATGCGTTGCCGTGTTGTCGATGTGCAGGATGGGGAAGCGCTTCTGCGCATTGAGCCCCCAATCCGTATCTTCCCAGCCCCAGCCCGTAAAATTCTCGTCGAACGGGCAGGCATCCAGCACCGCGCGATGCACCAGAACGTTGGACGAAAACACATATCGGCTGGGCGCCTTGCTGCGCTCGGTTGCGGGAATGCACTCGGATTTCCGCGCTTGCCAGCGATGAAGGGCGTAAGCGCGATCATTCGGCGCCGATAGCAGGGAATAGCCTCCGACGATGATGGAGGGGCGCCCGGCGTGGTCGATCGCGTCGAGATATGCCTGCAGGAATACCGGCGTATCCGGCGTCATGTCGGCGTCGACCATCAGGATCCAGTCGGCACGTGCGTGAGCGATCGCGGCATTGCGTGCGGCGGCGCGACCCTTGTTGCGGTGGGCCGAAACAATGCGCACGGCAGCATTGGCGTGGCCTGCATTGGCTTGCATACGCGCCAGCAGGTCGTGATCCCGGCTGCCATCGTCATAGACGATGACTTCGATCGCATCCGTGGCCTCGCATTTCGAGAGGCCTTCCAGCAGGGGGGACACGTCGTGATGGAGCGTCGGAACGCAGATCGAGATGCGTGGGATCGCGCCGCGCCAGAAGACGTTGTCATGGATCGTCTCCAGCTCGCGGAGACGCCAGGTGCGCTCAAGAACATATTTCGCCGGGTGCATGTTATCTGGCCCTCTGCTTGTCGCCGAGCAGACAGGGGATGGTCATCACCACTATCCATGCATCCAGCCAGATCGAGGCGCGCTTCACATAATCCATGTCCAGCCGAACGCGCTCGCGCACTTCCTCCGGCGTGTGGCAGGGGCCGCGCGAGCCGTTGATCTGTGCCCAGCCGGTCATGCCGGGCTTCATGCGATGCCTGTGGGCATAGTCGCCAACCGTGCGCGTGACTTCGATCGAGCCCGCCGTCATGCCCACTGCATGTGGGCGTGGGCCCACGATCGACATCTCGCCCTTCAGCACGTTCAACAGTTGCGGCAGCTCGTCCAGGCTCGTCAGGCGCAGGAAACGGCCGAGACGCGTAACCCTGGGATCGTTGGCCGTCGTCTGGCGGATGATGCCTTCCTCTGCGCGCTTGTCAGGGCGCATCGTGCGAAACTTCCACACGCGGATGATCTCATTGTTGAAGCCGTGGCGTTTCTGCCGGAAGAACACCGGCCCCGCACTGTCCAGATGCACCAGAAGAGCGATCACCGCCATCGGCAGGGCGAGCACAACGAGTGCGGACGCCGCTACACACACATCGAATACGCGCTTGATCGCCGCGCGCCGCAGATCCTTCGGCGCGCCGGAGATGTATGCCGCCGGCGCGTCCACCACCCGGGCCAGCGAGGTCTGCTCGGGATTGAACCCGTCGAGGTCAAGAACGAGGATGATTTCCTGCGGCAGATTGCGGATGCGGTCGATCAGCTCGCGCACGCGCGCCTGCGCTGTCGATGTCACCGTGACAACGATACGGTCAACCTCCGGCAGGCCGTCCCAGGCGAGCAGGTCATCAACGCCGCCAAGGAATGGGGTGTCACCCATCAGGGTGGCGGCGCTTCGCCCTGATCGATCGTCGAAATAGCCGACAATGTTCAGCTCGCGCTCTTCCGCGTTGCGCGAAACGATCCGCGCGGCGGCTTGGGTGGCCCCCACGATAACCACATTGTCCGACAGGTGCCCCTTCCGCATCGCGGCGCGGACCATGCCGATATAGTTCGCGTGCAGCGCAAACACGCCCAGCGCGTT
>JAUYSA010000055.1 GCA_030696545.1 Hyphomonadaceae bacterium | reverse complement strand
GAAGGTGCGGCAGATGACGACGTTGTGGCCTTCGCGGACCAGGCTGGTCATGACGTTGGCGTCGTAGTCGTCGCACAGGTGCAGGTAGGCTTCGTCGATGAAGCAGGGCGCGGTCTTCGAAGCTTCGATGGCGAAGGCCTTGAGCTTGACCGGGTCGACCATGTTGCCGGTCGGGTTGTTCGGGTTGCAGACATAGGTGGCGGTCGTCTTCTTCGAGATCTTCGCGGCCATCGCGTCGAGGTCGATGCTCATGTCGGCGGTGAGCGGGGTGAGGACGAGTTCGCCGCCGTAACCGGCGACGGTGCGCGGCACGCCTTCATAGGTGGCGACGGACGATACCAGCTGGCCCTTGCCCTGGGCGGCGACCATCTCGCCGAAGGCGGAAAGGATGGGGGCCGAGCCGTTGGCGAGGAAGACCTGCTCGGGGGCGACGCCCTCGATGGCGGCGATCTGCTTCTGCAGCTCCATGCCTTCGCCGTCTGCGTAGCGGGCCGTCAGCGCGGCTTTCTCGATCATTGCCTCGACGGCTTTTTTCGAGGGGCCGAAGGGGCTTTCGTTGGCGCCCATGATGGCGACCGACTTGTCGACCACCGGAGCCGACGGCGCGGGGGCGGGAGCGGCGATCGCTTCGCCCTTGGAGCAGCCGGCGGCAAGCGCGGCTGCGCCGACGCTGGCCATGCCGAGGCCGCGCAGCAGGGCGCGGCGGGACGTGGCGGGGGATTCCGGAGCGGGCGTGGCCGCCGGGTTGGTTTCGGGGATGGTATCGGGGTGTCTCATGTAGTCCTCCAGCGGCGCGCCGTCCGACGCGGTGCGGAGTGCGGGCTTGCGGGAGGCAGCTGCACTCGCGTTGCGCCTATCGGCGTGCATTCGCGCCAGAGTCGCAACGGCAAAGCGGGAGAGACGCCAAAAACGGCGGGAGAAAAGCCGGTGTTGCACCAGCGAAGGGCGCCGCTGACGGAAATCGCGGCGCTTGGCTTTTGGGCGCCTGACAAGTGTGCGCCGATCTATTGGGCGCGGGCGGAGCCCCAGACATTGTAGCCGGCCCATTGTGGCGTGCCGGGCAGGTACATGCGTTCGGCGTGGTCGATGCGCCAGCCGGAGCTTTTGAGCATGGTCTCGACGTCGCGGGTGAGGTGGCAGCCGCCGGCGATGGGGCGCCAGACGGGCTCTATGCGGCGCTGCCATTTCACCACGTCTGCATCAGGCGCGAGGCCGTGTTCGCAGAACAGGAGTTTGCCTTTCGGCTTGAGCGCGGGGCGCAGGGCGGCGAGCGCGCCGATCGCATCCGGGATGGTGCAAAGCGTGTAGGTGGTGACGATGGTGTCGAGCGAGGCGGGAGCAAGGCCGGCGGATTCGGCGCCGCGTTCGAGCCACTCGACGGAGAGGCCGTCGGGCACGCGGGCGCGGCCGCGCTTGATCATCCCGGCTTCGGGTTCGAGTGCGATCACGCGGGAGACTTTCTCCCGGCCGTAGAGCGCGAAGTTGCGGCCGCCGCCGGCGCCGATTTCCAGCACGACGCCGCTCGCCTGCGGGATGACCTTGCGGCGCTGGTAGGCGATGGGCTTCGCGCTGCAGGCAAAGTCGACGAGGCCGGGAGCGATGTGGCGGGAGTAGAAGCCCATGGGGTGGTCCTTCGCGCTGGCGGAGGAGGCTAGCCCGGTTCTGGGCGCGTGTCCCGTCTCAGCCGCGCAGGGGTAACAGGGCGCGGAGGCGCGGGTCGCGGAGCCAGAGGCCACCCCAGATCATCAGGCCGAGATAGACGCCGAACAGCTCGTGGCTGAACAACGGATTGTCGACGCGGACATTGGTGGCGATGGCGCCGCCGAGCAGGGCGGTTTCGAGAATGGCGCCGAGAACCGCCGTCTGCGGGATTACGTAAAGGACGACACAGATCGCCTCGATGATGCCGATGAAGAGATCGTGGTGGGCTGGCCAGCCGAGGCCGGACATGGTCTCGCGCACGATGTCGGGCATGAAGAATTTCAGGCTGGCCGAGAAGGTGAGAAAGAGGGCGACGAAGCCGGAGATGGCCCAGCCGGCCCAGTAGAGCTTGGTGCGAGGTGTGGAGGCGGTCATGGCGTGCTCCCTGTTGTGCTCATAGGACGGATGGGGAGGGGACGGGCCGACACGGGTGGTGAAGAATTCTTGGGATCGTCCCGGGATGATAAGTGATGAAGCCGACTAAGCGGCGGGCTGACCCTGCGTTGCCACGAGATAGGCCGCGAAAAGCGCGACCATGAGGCTGTCGAGAATGACGGCGAGGCGGGCTTGGTTAGTCGGGTTGCCCGTCGTCATCACGAGCGCGATGAAGACGAGCTTGCCCGCGCCGATGAAAATCAGGACGGGCGGACGAATGCCGGGGTTGAAGCCTGCGTAGATCAGCAGCAAGCCGCCTGCAGCGATCAGCGCGCCCCAGTTGCGGACCAGAAGGTCAGTCGTCTTGTTGTCGGGGGATTCGCCGAAATAGGTGCGCTTGGTTGAGCGCGGGACGATAACGGCCTGGATCATGCTGAAAGTCAGCAGGCCGCAGACGAGCAGCACCCACTGCATGTTGTCGATGAGAATGTTCATGGCGTCCCCCGGTCAGGTCGAGCATAGCACGGGACTTGTGATTGTTCAGCCTTGAAGCGCGGCGAGCACGTCCTCGTCCTTCGACGGTCGGCCCTGCGGGCCTGCTCAGGATGAGGGCTACTCTAACGGTAGCGGTTTAGCCCTCATCCTGAGCAGCACGCGAAGCGTGCGTCCGTCGAAGGACGAGGGCGTAAGTCCAGCGGCCTAAAGCCCCTTCACGATCTCTTCGGTCATCTTCTTCGCGTCGCCCAGCAGCATCATCGTGTTCTCGCGGAAGAAGAGCGGGTTTTCGACGCCGGCGTAGCCCGAGGCCAGCGAGCGCTTGATGAAGAAGACGGTTTTGGCGTTCCAGACTTTCAGAACGGGCATGCCGTAGATAGGGCTGGCCGTGTTGGTTTCGGCGTCGGGGTTCGTGACGTCGTTGGCGCCGATGACGAAGGCGACGTCTGCTTGGGCGAAGGAGGAGTTGATGTCTTCGAGTTCGTGGACTTCGTCGTAGGGGACCTGGGCTTCGGCCAGCAGCACGTTCATGTGGCCCGGCATACGGCCGGCGACGGGATGGATCGCATAGGTGACTTCGACGCCTTCGGCTTTCAGTTTTTCGCCCATCTCTTTCAGCGCGTGCTGGGCCTGGGCGACGGCCATGCCGTAGCCGGGGACGATGATGACTTTGGAGGCGTTCTTCATGATGAAGGCGCAGTCGTCTGCCGAGCCGATCTTGACCGGCTTGGCGGGGCCGCTGCCGGTGGCGACGGCCGCCGTCTCGCCGCCGAAGCCGCCGAGGATGACGGAGATGAAGCTGCGGTTCATCGCCTTGCACATGATGTAGGACAGGATCGCGCCGGACGAGCCGACGAGCGAGCCGGTGATGATCAGCGCGTTGTTCTCGAGCGTGAAGCCGAGAGCCGCTGCGGCCCAGCCCGAATACGAGTTCAGCATCGAGACGACGACGGGCATGTCTGCCCCGCCGATCGGGATGATGAGCGTGATGCCGAGAATGAGGGCGATCGCGGTGAGGGCGAGGAACATCCAGGGCTGCGAGCCCTGGGTCTGCACCATCGCCACGACGAGCGCGACGATGGCGACGCCGAAGGCGATGTTGATGAGATGGCGCGCCGGAAGGATGATGGGCGCGCCCGACATGTTGCCGTTGAGTTTCAGGAACGCGATGACCGAGCCGGTGAAAGTGAGCGCGCCGATGGCGGAGCCAAGCGAGAGCTCGATGATCGAGGCAGTGTTGATCTGGCCGGGAACGCCTATGCCATAGCTTTCGGGCGCGTACAGTGCGGCGGCGGCGACAAGCACGGCGGCGAGGCCGACGAGGGAGTGGAAGAAGGCGACCAGCTGCGGCATGGCCGTCATCTTGATCTTCTGCGCGACGATGCCGCCTGCGAGGCCGCCGACGATGATGCCGCCGCCGATGATGGCGATGGTCGGCATGTCGAGGCCGCCGGAGCTGTCCCACAGCATCCAGAGCGTCGTGAAGATGGCGATCGCCATGCCGATGATGCCGTTACGCGCGCCTTTCTGCGATGTGGCGGGGCTGGAGAGCCCGCGCAGGGACAGGATGAAGAGGACGCCCGAGACGAGATAGAGGATGGCGGCGATGTTGGCGTTCATGGCTAGTGCCCCCCGCTCTTGGCTGCGGGTGCGCCTGGTTTGTCTTTCTTCTTGTACATCGCGAGCATGCGGCGGGTGACGAGGAAGCCGCCGAAGATGTTGACGGCGGCGAGGGCGACGGCGACGCCGCCCATCCCTTTGGAGAGCCAGAGGTCGGCCGTCATTTCCTGGTTGGCGCCGGCGCCGGCTGCGATCAGGGCGCCGACGATGATGACGGAGGAGATGGCGTTGGTGACGGCCATCAGCGGCGTGTGCAGGGCGGGCGTGACCGACCAGACGACGTAATAGCCGATGAAGATCGAGAGCACGAAGATGGCGAGGCGAAAGATCAGCCCGTCTGGCTGTTCCGCTCCGGTGGCGGCGAGGGCGGGCGAGGCGGCCAGCAGGGCC
>JAUYSA010000022.1 GCA_030696545.1 Hyphomonadaceae bacterium | reverse complement strand
AGCCCTCATCCTGAGCAGCACGCGAAGCGTGCGCCCGTCGAAGGACGAGGGCGTGCTCACGCATGCCAGCCACAAGCTGCAGCAACGCGCATACTCCAACCACCGCGCACCACCCTCCCTCCACTCATCCCGACGAAAGTCGGGACCCAGAGCATCAAGGGTGCTGCGCATTAAATCAGGTCTGCTCACGCAGCCCCGGATCCCGGCTTGCGCCGGGACGAGCGGACTTGTCAGTCCGCCAAACAAAAACGCGGCCGCCTAGGCAGCCGCGTTCAAAACTCAATCCCGCCCCAACTCGCCCATCAGCGAGGCCGCGCCCGCGCGCCTAAGGCATAGCCTTCAGCGCCGCTTCAAGCCCCGGCAGCAGCACATCATCCCCCGCATCCGCTCCAAGCTTTGCGCCCACATACAGCGCCTGCAGGAACGCCGCCGCATCATGCCGCCAAGCCAACCACGCCGTGCCCTGAGAGGCGATACCTTCCGGCGGCGTCGCCATCACCATCAGCCACTCGCTCCACTTCGCCTGATCCATCGCCCCGCGCGCAGCCGCGAAGAGAACCGGCCGCGCCAGCCGCTCGCTCTCGCCGAACACATAGGCATGCCCCTCCGGCGCAACCTGCGCCCCCACCGCCGACACGATCAGCCGCAGCCCCTCCGCATCGATCCGCGGATTGAGCGCCAGTTGCATCAGCAGGTCCGCTCCATGCGCCACGCCATGCCGCCACCCTTCCCGCTCATCGAAGCCGCGATAGTCCGACACGTTGATGAACCAGTGCTGCGCATCGACCAGCAGCTTGATCAGCTCATCCTCGCTGAGGAACGCCTCAACCCGATCCGCCCGCGCAACCTCCG
Source organism: Hyphomonadaceae bacterium (assembly GCA_030696545.1). Lineage (GTDB taxonomy): Bacteria > Pseudomonadota > Alphaproteobacteria > Caulobacterales > Hyphomonadaceae > UBA7672. The sequence goes on along the minus strand of JAUYSA010000022.1, from coordinate 4,272 downwards.
AAAGCGCAAGCGCGGCAAACGGCTGCTCGAATCCCGCCCCCGCCGGCGCATCCAGCCGCGCAACAAGATCAGCCAGCAAGGCCTGCTTCGTCTCATCGCTCAGCTGCTTGGCGCGCAACATATGCGCCAGCCCCTCATAAGCGATCCCATCCCGCAACTCAGGATCAGGACTCGCAAGGCAATCCGTGATCGCCTTCGCAAACGCCTGCCGCTTCTCGTTATCCGCGATCTCGAAACCCGCCGCCTTGGCTGCGACCAGCGCATCCCGATCCCATCCCGCCGGCGGACACGCAACCTTCGCAGCATCCAGCCACCCGGGCGGATCCAGCATCCACCCTCCGCCCAATGCCACAGGCAGCTCAGCCGGAGGCGCCTGCGCACACGCCCCAAACGCCAGCGCCAGCGAACCCGCGATCAACCGCCCGATAGCCATGTTTCCGCGCTTCCCGTCCCAATCGTCACAGCGTAAGAAATCCCATGACCTATGCCCAGCCCCTTTCCGGTTCTGCTCAGGACGAAACCATCGAGCTTCGTCCGAAGTTCGATGAGCACGGCCTGGTTGCCGCCATCGCGCAGGATGCCGATACCGGCGAAGTCCTCATGCTCGCCTGGATGAACGCCGAAGCCTTGCAGCTCACCATCGACACCGGCCGCGCCGTCTATTGGTCGCGTTCGCGCAAGGGCCTCTGGCGCAAGGGCGACACATCCGGCCACGAGCAGCACATCGTCGAGATCCGCGTCGATTGCGATCAGGACGCCGTCCTCCTCAAAGTCCGCCAGACCGGCGCCGCCTGCCACACCGGCCGCCGCTCCTGCTTCTATCGCATCGCCTCACCTTCAGGACTCAAGGAAGCCTGACATGAAAAGCCGGAGCGCCAGCATGTTGAAATCGTTCGCCGCGCTCGCCGTCGCATTCGGCCTCTTCGGCTGCACGGCGGTTCCAGCGCAGCAGCAAACATCGAACGCCACCTGGAACGCATCCGCGCTCGAAGATGTCGTCGCCTATGCCCAGTCTCAGAAGACAACCGGCTTCCTGATCATCCAGGACGGCAAGACGATCGCCGAACACAACTGGCCGCTGCCGGATGACGCCGCCTCGAAAACCTTCCGCGCCAACTTCGTCCATGGCGTCTCCGCAGACGGCGCCCTGAAGGAGGATGTCGCCTCCCAGCAGAAAAGCCTCATCGCTCTGCTCGTCGGCGTAGGCGTCGACAAGGGCCTGATCGATATCGAGCGCCCGGTCTCTGCCTATATCGGCTCGCGCTGGTCGAAGGCCACGCCCCAGCAGGAAGAGAAGATCACGGTCCGCCACCTGCTCGAAATGAATTCCGGCCTCAAGGAAGACCTCAGTTTCGACGCGCCTGCAGGCACAAAATTTCTCTATAACACGCCAGCCTACGCGAAGCTGAAGCCCGTGCTCGAGAAGGCCGCCGGCCAGGAGCTCTGGATCGTCACCCAGCTCTGGTTCACCAAGGTCGGCAACATGCACGGCACGGGTTGGGAGCAGCGTCCCGGCGTCTTCAGCGACGTCGGCAATCCAACCGGCCTCGTCACCACGCCGCGGGATCTCGCCATCATGGGCCAGATCATCCTCAATCGCGGCCGCAAGCCAAACGGCGCGCAGCTCATCTCAGAAGCGCAGCTCGATGCGATATTCACGCCGACCGCCACCAACCCCTCCTATGGCCGCCTCTGGTGGCTCAACAACAGCACCTACTCGATCGGCGCAAACGCTGGCGCGACCCGCCGCGAGGGGCAGCTGATCCCCTCCGCTCCGCGCGACCTCGTCGCTGCTCTCGGCGCGCAGGACCGCAAGCTGTTCATCGTCCCGTCGATGAAACTGCTCGTCATCCGCACCGGACAGGCAGCACCTGATCGGCAGTTCGATGAGCACCTCTGGGAAAAGCTGATGAAGGCGCTGCCCGCGAGCTAGGCGAACTGCGCAGTTAATCTTTCGCCGCAGCTTCTCCCTATTTCAATCCCGTAATCCGCCTCACCCGGTTGCGATAGTTCATCATCGTAAACGGGGATGACCATGAAGAACGCTATTCTCGCCACCGGCGCCGCGCTCCTGATCGCGGTGCTGTTGTCTTCGCCTACCTTCGCTCAGACGTCGAACGCGCGAACGGTGAACGCAGCTCCAGCGCCCGTCGCGGACGAAGCTCCGGCTGCTGATGCTCCGCTCGATGAGCTGATCCTCGAAGCGATGACGCCGGAAGACCGCGCCATGCTGATCCGCCGCTGCGCCGGCCCTCCGCCGCGCCCGCTGCCGGCTGAAACTGCATCACCGTTGCCTGCGTCCGAACCTGCGATCATCGCCGCGAACTGACCCTGACGTAACGCCTCGTCTTCGTTGGCCCTTCCCATCCGCCGCAGGCATTGCTAACGCAACATCAGACCTGCGGAGGAAGCACACCCATGAAGAGCCAAGCCATCGTCGCCTACGGCGCACCGCTCGAGGAAGTCACCTCCGATATTCCCGCCCCGAAGGGCACGGAAGTTCTCGTAAAGATCTCGCACTCCGGCGTCTGCCACTCCGACGTCCACCTGCAGGACGGCCATGTCGACCTCGGCGATGGCGACAAGATCGACTGGTCCAAGGGCCGCACGCTGCCGCACACGCTCGGCCATGAAATCGAAGGCACGCTCTCGGCCGTTGGCCCGGATGCTCAGGCCCTGCTCGAAGGCCGCAAGGTCGGGGAACGCTTCGTCGTCTTCCCATGGATCGGCTGCGGCGAGTGCGCCACCTGCAAGCGCGACCAGGAACACATCTGCTCCAAGCCGCGCCAGATCGGCATCCAGGTCGCCGGCGGCTATTCGGAATACGTCCTCGTCCCGCACCCGAAATACCTGCTCGACGCTACGGGCGTGCCCGAAGGCCTTGCCGCCACCTACATGTGCTCGGGCATCACGGCGTTCTCCGCGCTCAAGAAAGTCCGCACCGCCTATGAAGGCGAAGCGATCCTCATCGTCGGCCTCGGCGGCGTCGGCATGATGGGCCTGCAATTCGCCCGCGCCATGTTCCCGAACAACAAGATCATCGGCGCGGACATCGACCCGAAGAAACTCGACGCAGCAATGGCTGCCGGCGCTGACGCGGTTTACAACTCGAAGGAGCCTGACGCGCTCAAGAAGCTGAAAGTCGACACCGGCGGCGGCGCTGCTGCTGCAGTGGATTTCGTCGGCTCCACGCCCTCGCTCAACTTCGCGAACGGCGGCATTCGCCGTGGCGGCGAGATCATCGTGGTCGGTCTGTTTGGCGGCAAGTTCGCAGCCCCGATCCCGTCATTCCCTGGCCGCCCCTACTCGATCGTCGGCTCCTACACCGGCCCGCTCGGCGAAACGCGCGAAATGATGGAGCTGGTGAAAGCCGGCAAGATCGCGCCGATCCCGGTCGAAACCCGCCCGCTCGATCAGGCCGACAAGACCCTGAACCAGCTGCGCGAAGGCACGATCGTCGGCCGCGTCGTCCTCAAGCCGTAAGGCGCGCGAATGGCGGGGGACGAACCGCACGACTGGGAGATCATCGCCCGACGCGATCCCTGGTTCGGCGTGCTCTCGAACCCCGCCTTCCGCTCCGGCGCCATAACGCCGGAACACCGCCGCGACTTTTACGCTTCGGGCGAAGACGACATCGCCCGCCTGCTGACCTGGTTCGATCAGGATCTCGGCGCACGTCCTTCAACTGGCCGCGCGCTGGATATCGGCTGCGGCGTCGGCCGCCTGACCTACGCGATGGCGAAGATCGTTCCCGCCGTGACGGGCTATGACGTCGCCGATTCCATGCTCGCCCTCGCCCGCGAGCAAGCGCCGCCCAACGCGGAGTTCTCGATCACGCTGCCGCCTGGCCCGTTCGCTTGGATCAATTCCTACATCGTCTTCCAGCACATCCCACCGCCAGAAGGCTTGCGCCTGCTCGATGATGCGTTGAGCCGAGCATCCCCCGACTGCTTCCTCAGCCTCCACATCACCTTCTGGCGCGACCTCGCTGCGCCCAAGCACAACCTGATCTCGAACGCCCGCCGCCAGCTCGCCCGCAGCGCCAGCCGGAAGGGCGACACCGACGCAGCCCAACTTATCAGGATGCACGATTACGCGATGAGCGAAGTCATGCGCCGCCTCACAGCATCAGGCTTCAGCCGCATCGTCATGCGCCACACCAATCACGGCGGCCATCACGGCGCATGGCTGATCGCCAGACGCAGCTAGTCCCGCGCGAACGGGACCACATCGCTGCGCGACGAGAAATACAGATAGTCGCCATCGAACCCA
>JAUYSA010000002.1 GCA_030696545.1 Hyphomonadaceae bacterium | reverse complement strand
GCGACCGCATCGTCGCCCCGCGCCAGCTCGCGGAACCACAGGATCAGCGCCCTCAGCGCATAGGCGACTGCGGCCACCGTCCCGAGGCCCGCGACCCAGAGGACGGCGAACCAGAGCAGGCTGCGGCCGAGCGGTCGTTTCGGTTCGCCGTCTTCGGGCGGACCTTCAATGGTAGGAAGCTTCATCGCTCACCTTCGCGCGGAAGAGCCAGTACACATAGGCGGTATAGCCAAGAATGATGGGCAGCATTGGGAGCGCCCCCCAGAGCAGGAGCGACAGCGCGTTGTCGGCCGCTGCGGCTTCGGCAGGCGTCATCGTGAAAGGCACGATGTAGGGCCAGAGGCTGATCGCGAGGCCGATATAGCCGACGACGAACAGGCCGACAGCGTACAGATATGGCGCCGAATGGCGGCGCAGGTCAGCGCCGCGCCACAGCATGAAGCACAGCACGCCGGCCACGATGGGCAAAGGCGCGAGCTGGATGAAGACGGGCCAGTCGATGCTGGTCATGGTGAGCCCCCAGCGTTCGGTGATGCGCGGGTCGACACTCAGGGTAGCAAGGCTGACGGCGCCCATGCCGAGCGCGGAGAGAAGCGCGAGGCGCTTCACCCAGCCGCGTGCGCGTTCGAACAGCTCGCCTTCGGTTTTGAATATGATCCAGGCGGCCCCGAGCAGGGCGTAGCCAGCCACAAGCGAGGCAGCGACGAGCAGAGAGAAGGGCGTCAGCCAGTCGAGCGGACCGCCGACGAATTCGCCATCGACGACGTTGACGCCCTGGATGAAGCCGCCGAGCACGAGGCCCTGCGCTGCCGCGGCGACGATTGAGCCGCCTGAGAATGCGACCGTCCACCATTTCTTGCCAGTCTTGCGGCCGTGATGGCGGAACTCGAACGCGACGCCGCGGAAGATCAAGGCGAGCAGCATCAGGAAGATGGGTAAGTAGAGCGCGGGCATCAGCGCGGCGTAGGCTTTCGGGAAGGCTGCGAAAAGGCCGCCGCCGCCGAGGACGAGCCAGGTTTCATTGCCATCCCATACAGGCGCGATGGCGGCCTGCATCTTGTCGCGTTCGTGGCTGTCCTTGGCGAAGGGGAAGAGGATGCCGACGCCGAGGTCGAAGCCATCAAGCGCGACATAGAGGAAGACGGCTACGGCGATGAGGACGGCCCAGATCATGGAGAGTTCGATGCCGAACATGATCATGCCTCCTTGGCCGCAGCGCTTTTGACGCCGGTGCCCAGCGGGGAGCCAGGTGGTTCGCTGGTTTCCTTCGGCGGCGACTCGTCGCTGTCCGGGCCATTGGCCATCAGGCGCAGGATGTAGAGGGCGCCGGCGCTGAAGACGATCGCATAGACGATCATGAAAAATATCAGGGACGTGGCGACGGCGCCGGCCTCGACGGGGGAGACGGCGTCTTCTGTGCGGAGCACGCCATAGACGACGTAGGGCTGGCGGCCGACTTCGGCGGCGATCCATCCGGCGAGCACCGCGATGAAGCCCGAGGGCGCGGCGAGGACTAGCGCACGGTGGTAGAGCGTTGCGCGATCGAGACGGCGCGTTGCCCAGACGATCGCGCCCCATATGCCGAGGCCCACCATGGCGAGGCCCATGCCGACCATGACGCGGAAGGCCCAGAAGGTGATCCAGACGGGCGGGCGGTCTTCGGGCGCGAAGGCTTTCAGGCCCTTGAGTTCGGCGTTGGCGTCGCCTGCGACGAACCATGAGCCGAAGCCGGGGATGCCGATCGCGAGGTGGGTTTCTTCCGCGTCCTGATCGGGCCAGCCGAACAGAAGGGTGGGTTGCTGGGATTGTGTTTCCCACCAGCCTTCCATCGCGGCGACTTTTGCGGGCTGGTATTCGTGCGCGACCTTGCCGCTCTCGTGGCCGACAACAAGCTGGAGCGGCGCGACGATCGCCATCATGAGTACGGCCATGCGTAGCGCTGTGCGGCTTTCGGGCTGGGCTTTCTTGACCAGCAGGGCAAACGCGGAGGCGCCGGCGACGACCATGGCGGTGGTGAGGAAGGCGGCCAGCACCATGTGTGTCAGGCGCGAGGGGAGCGACGGGTTGAAGATCACTTCCGCGAAGTTGGTGGCGACCATCGTGCCATCCTGCGCGAACTCAAAACCTTGAGGCGTCTGCATCCAGGAATTGGCGGCGAGAATCCAGAAGGAGCTGATCAGCGTGCCGACGGCGACCGTGCAGGTGGAAAAGAAGTGGAGGCGGGGCCCGACCTTCTTCCAGCCGAACAGCATGATGCCGAGGAAGGAGGCTTCGAGGAAGAACGCCGTGAGCACTTCATAGCCGAGCAGCGGGCCGATGACGCTGCCGACTTGCGAGGAGAAGACGCTCCAGTTGGTGCCGAACTGGTAGCTCATCACCACGCCGGAGACGACGCCCATGCCGAAGGACAGGGCGAAGATCTTGACCCAGAAGAGGTAGAGATTTCGGAAGACGGTTTTCTTTGTCGCCAGCCACAGGCCTTCGAGGACGGCGAGGAAGGAGGCGAGGCCGATCGTGAAGGCCGGGAATATGATGTGGAAGCCGATCGTGAATGCGAACTGCAATCGCGAGAGCAGAAGTGCGTCGAATTCCATCATCGAACTCCATCCTGACGAGGTCAGGCCCGGGTCGTTCAGATTGTCGTCGTCTGCTCAGCCAGACCGACCCGGTTCTGGTTGTGAGCGTGCGTAACAGATGAGCCTGCCGCAGACCGTGCGGAAGGCGACACAAGCGCCGCATCCGTGCGACATAATCGTCATGATTTCCGTCGTTTGCAAACGCTTCTGCGTTGCGTGCGCGCAGGGCCTGATGCTGATATGGAAGCGCGCAGGGAGATCTCGCCGTGATTCTGATTGGCCAGTTCGATAGTCCGTTCGTGCGGCGTGTTGCGATCGCGATGCGGCTGTATGGTTTATCGTTCGAGCACCGGCCGTGGTCGGTGTTCGGCGATGCGGAGAAGATTGCGCAGTTCAACCCGCTGATGCGCGTGCCGACGCTGGTGATGGGCAATGGCGAGACGCTGATCGAGAGCCACGCCATTCTCGATGCGCTGGACCAGCTGGCGCCGCCGGGGCTCTTGATGATGCCGGCGGGGGCGGCGCGGCGCGAGGCGCAGAAGGTGTGTGCGCTGGCGACGGGGATATCCGACAAGGCTGTGTCGATGGTCTATGAAACGGTGGTGCATGAGCGGGCGACGGCGGCGTGGATCGAGCGTTGCCTGTCGCAGATCGCCGGTTGCCTGAACGAGCTTGAACGCAGCCGGATGGCGCATGCGAGCGAGTGGTGGTTCGGGCCGTCGATCGGTCATGCGGATGTGACGGCGGCTTGCGCGCTTCGCTTTCTGGGCGACGCACATCCGGGGCTGTTCGATCTTGCCGAGGGATGGCCGATGCTTGCCGCGCACGCTGCAAAATGCGAGGCGCTGCAGCCGTTCACCGAAATCCAGCAGCCCTTCAAGGTCACGCCGCCGAAATGACCAAAGCGAAGTCAATCAAGCCCGTGGCGAAAGTTCCGGCAAAAAAGAAGGCCGCTGTGGTCAGTTCGCTTGGCGTGCTGCCGGACAGCGAGCTGAAGCAGGTCGTGAAGTCGGGCGCGATCTATGCCGAGGGCGGGATCAAGCCGGACCAGATCCAGCCTGCGTCGCTGGACCTGCGGCTGGGCAAGGTGGCTTACCGTCTGCGCGCGAGCTTCCTGCCGGGCGATCAGGTTGTGGCGGACCGGCTGGACGACAGCCTTGTGATGCACACGCTGGACCTGACGCGTGGAGCGGTGCTGGAGACGGGATGCGTCTATCTCGTGCCGCTGCAGGAACGGGTGAAGCTGCCGAAGGATCTTTCCGGGTCAGCGAACCCCAAGAGTTCGACGGGGCGGATAGATGTGTTCGTGCGCGCCGTCTCGGATCGGGCGCGGGCGTTCGACGGCATACCGGCGGGGTATGAGGGCGAACTCTATGCCGAGATCAGCCCACGCACATTCTCTGTACTGGCGCGGACGGGTGATCGGTTGTTGCAGCTTCGCATACGCCGCGGGCCGCAGACGCCTGTGCGGGACATGACGTTCAGCCTCGACCTGCATCCGACGCAATCGGATATCGTCGGCTATCGCGCAAAGCGGCATTCGCGTGTGATCGATCTTGCGGCGATCGGCGCACACACGGTGGAGGATTTCTGGGAGCCTGTGCGCGCGCGAGAGGGGCGCATCGTGCTTGATCCGGGCGAGTTCTACATTCTCGCATCGAAAGAGAAGATCGTGATCCCGCTGGATGAAGCCGCCGAGATGGCGCCGATCGCGCCAGAGCTGGGGGAGTTCCGCGCGCACTATGCGGGCTTCTTCGATCCGGGCTTCGGCGTCACGCACTCCAAGGGCAAGGCCGTACTGGAAGTGCGCTCGCGCGATGTGCCGTTCATTCTCGAGGACGGGCAGCCCGTGGGGCGGCTGGTGTTCGAGAAACTGACTGCGAAGCCCGATGTGCCCTATGGCGCGGCGGGTTCGTACTCGACCTATGCCGGGCAGGGCCTTCGGCTTTCGAAGTATTTCGAGGCGGCGGAAGACTAGCCTGTAAAGTCCACTTGACATGTTAGACTTGGCGTACCCACCATGCTAAGTCAACCGCTCCCGGGCGATTCCGACGATAGCCGCCGCATGCCGCAGCCGGGCGAGCTGTGGAGCCTGTGGGACATGATCCGCATCGAAGGCTCGGATTTGTACAAGCTGCTCAAACAGCTCGCGCGAATCCAAGCCACCACTAAAGACGCTCCCGAGGTCGTGGCGTCCTTGAGTGAAGATTTCCCGCAAGAGCTTCGAGCGCAGTGGCGCCCACAACTGGCTCACTACATCAAGCTCATGGAAGGACTTGGCGCGCGCATCAGCATCCGCTGCGCCGAGGAGCTCCTAAAGAAAGTCGCGCGCGACGATCATTTTCCAACCTACCAATTCTTCGAAGGAATTCGCGACCTAGAATCGACGCTTCGGCGCGAAATGCAGGACGTAACGTTCTACTCAATCAGCCCTGCAATGGCAGACCTTCTAGAGACGTCCGAGCCTCTGTTCGGGGACGAAGTGCTAATCTGGTTTCCTTCTGCTGCTTCGGATATCGCCGAGGCTGGAAAGTGTCTCGCACTCAAACGGAACAAGGCCGCAGTCTTTCATCTCATGTTGGCTATGGAGTGCGCGCTTCGTGAGATGGCCACGCACATCAAGGCAGACCTCCTGAACAAGCACGGCCAGTTGGAAAAATGGTCAGTCCTTGTCAGCAGGATAAAAGAAAAAATCCCCGCCCTCCCTGCCAAGGAGCAGGACGATTGGACGTCTGCTCACAACCTCCTGTGGGGTGTAGGCAAGGTATGGCGCAATGGCACGATGCACCCCGCAGAAGCCTATTCTGACGAGGAGGCTGAGAAGATTTTCGCGGCCGTGAAGACCTTCATGCAGCACCTAGCGCCACTGGTCGCCATAGCCTGAGAATTCGGATAGTCGGTAGCAATGCCCAAGAAGAACCCGCCTGACCCCAAAGAGAAGCCGCAGCGCGAACGCTTCATCGACTTCGCGCGTGAGCACGGCGCCGACAAAGACGGCAAAGCGCTGGAGCGCACCTTCCCAAAGGTGGCCAAACAGCCGAAGGAATAGAGCGCCTGAGATACAATTGACTTTTGTATCCTGAAGTTGCCACATCCCCCCAAGTTGGCCGGGGGGCGTAAGTGACTGCAGAAGTCGCAATCATCAATCGACAAGGAATCGCGTTAGCTGCCGACAGTGCGGTTACTGTCGGGCGAGCCAAAGTCTGGAAGACAGCGCACAAGCTTTTTTCGCTTGGTCCACGTCACGACATGGCGATCATGGTCTATGGGACTGGATCGTATCTTGAGTTTCCGTGGGACGCTGTCGTTAAGGCATTTCGACAAGAAAATAACGACAAACGTTTCGACACTGTTCGGGAATGCATGGAGGCATTCCGGCAGTATCTGCTTCGGGACACATTCAAACATGAGCCCGGTCACAAGCGATCTGTCATTTCAGTCTTGATCGAACATGTTGATTCGATCCGTAGAGAGGCAAAAGTCGATGGTGACCCCAAAGTCTGGAACGCGGATAAAGCCAACGAGATAATTGACGGCGTCCAAAAGGAGCTGGCGCAAGCCATCGTACTTTTCGATGACCTCACCTTTGAGGATTTCAAGGCCGACGTTGGCGCGGAGATAGAAGCATACCTTGCTGAGACAGTTCCCGAGGACGCCAAAGCGGAATTCATACCGAAGCTACTAGCGTTGGCGTTTGACGCCTTCAGACGGAAACGGGAAAGTCAGCGTTCCACCGGAGTGGTGTTCGCTGGCTTTGGCGTAGAAGAATTCTTCCCGCACCTGCTGCACTTCACCCTGGATGGTCGCTTGGGCGCTCGCTTGAGATGGTGGGAAGAAGAAGGCGACGCGCGAAACCTCAATACGCCCGACGATTACGGAAAGCCTTGCATCATCCCCTTCGCGCAACGCGATATGCCGTTTCTGTTTTTGACAGGGATTGGAGGCGAGCACCTGCAATTCCTCAACTCGGGACTTGAAAGCGTCATGGATGGCGTCTTCGGCGACGTTATAGAAAAGTTCGTTCCCCAAGATCAGCAAGAGGATGCGCTTTCTGCAGTTGCTACCGGGTCAGCTTTGGCTGCTTCGGAGTTCATGCAGCAGTTCACCAACTTCGTGGCGCAATCCGTCATGTCTCCGATTTACCGAGCTGTCAGCGCTTTGCCGAAAGAAGAGATGGCCGCCATGGCTGAAGCTCTAGTGGAGCTAACTTCGCTCCGCAGAAAGATAGATTCTCGTTTAGAATCAGTCGGTGGTCCTGTTGACGTTGCTGTTATTTCTAAGGGTGACGGGTTGGTCTGGATCAAACGGAAGCACTATTTTAAGATTGACATTAACCCGGATTTCATGAAGCGGCGTACCCTGCTAAACGGAGGGCCAGATGAGTAAAAAATCGACGATCTCCGACACAGACCTGCCTGACACGCTCGCTCCTGACGAGTTGGGCCACGAGGCAGTGATGGAGCGCGCCCGCGAAGCGGGGCGCAAGGCTGCTGAGGTAGTGCTGCGGCGCCTACGAGAGGCGGCCAAACAGAAGGCTGAAGCTGAGCGCAAGCACGCTTAAATTTTAGCCTTTCGGCGAAACCGCTTCGCTCGCTTACGCGAGAGCTTCGGCGTCTTTCCGCCCGCCACCAGCGGCAGAGTACGTCAGGCGACGACCAACAACGCCTTTAAGCAGGTTGTCGGCGCGTTGCGCGTCATGGATGCCCAGCGCCATGCGGTTGGAATAGCGGAAATCGAACTCCGCGCAGTAGCGGTGCAGGTGCTTGCGGTCGCACCATTGATACGTGCCTCGCATCCCGCGCTTGAACACCGAGTAGTAGTTCTCGACGGTCTGCGTGTGGATCGACGGATTGCCCTTTTTGTAGAACTCGCTCTGCTCGTGGTTCACGAACTGATGCTCGGCATATTCCTTCGCAACCGGAATGTAGTGCTTGGCCGCGTCGGTGTAGATGCGCGCTTCCTTGGAGACGTTCTCCGCGAACACCTTCGCAATTTCCGCTGCCGTGAGGCCAGCAACGACCACTGAGCGCGCTTGGTGTGAACAGGCGTGGAATAAGGACCCCGTTTTCGGGGTTATAGGCGTCCAATCGGGACCCCGGTGACGATGGGGTTCAGTGTGCCTCCGGTTTTGCCGGAGGCAGGTTGGGATGCTGGTCGTGGAGACGATTGCGAAGAT
>JAUYSA010000528.1 GCA_030696545.1 Hyphomonadaceae bacterium | reverse complement strand
CGTCGAGCCAGCCCATGATCTGGCTGATGTAATCGCGCGTGATCTCGCGCAGCCGCGCGACGGGGTCGAGCGGGAACAGGATGCGCAAGAGGGTCAGCAGCAGATCGACCATGGGTGGGAGTATGACCCTCGGTCTGGGAGCGGTGGAATCGGGGGGGCGTTATCCCTCAAAGTTTTAGGCTAGTGGGTTGAGATTGTGGGGAAAGGTTTTTGGCCGTCCCGCAGTTTCGATGCCGCTCTATCCCCCAAACTCGATGTCAGCGCGTGGGAGCCCCCTCCGTCTTGCGCGCAAGAGCGCGCAATCCACCTCCCCCAGTCCTACGGACTGGTGGAGGCAAGGCGCCGTTCTCTTGCCTCCCCATGCGGAGCAGGGGGAGGTGGATCGCTTGCGTAGCAAGCGAGACGGAGGGGGATGGTTGGGTGGGCGTTGCCCCTCGGTTCCGGCTCACGCGCTTTGCGCGTGTCCGGAATGACGGTGGTGAGTGGCTAAGGTTTGGGGGTGCGGGCGGCGGAGGAGATCAGCCGGCTGAGGGGGCGGTTTCCTTGACCCATTCGGCGATCTTGGTTTTCGTCATTGCGCCGGTTTTCATCGAGAGCAGCTTGCCGTTCTCGAAGATCATCATGGTTGGCAGTCCGCGCACGCCGAAGCGGCCGGGTGTCATGGGGTTTTCGTCGGCGTTGAATTTCACGAGGCGCGCCTTGCCTTCGAGTTCGCCGGCGAGCTGTTCGAAGGCGGGCATCATCTGTTTGCATGAGCCGCACCATTCAGCCCAGAAGTCGACGACGACGGGGCCGGTGGCAGCCAAGACTTCGGCTTCGAAAGTGTCGTCGGTGACTTCGGCGAGGGCCATTGGTGTTTCCTTTGTTCGCTTTACGCCACTGAGGGCGCGGATTCCTTGAGCCACTCGACCATGCGCGTTTTGCTCATGGCGCCGAGGTGCGTGGCGGTGACGTTGCCCTTTTCGAAGATCATGAAAGTGGGCAGGCCGCGGACGCCAAAACGCCCGGCGGTAAGCGGGTTGTCGTCGATGTTGATCTTCACGACTTTGACCTTGTCGCCGAGTTCATCGGCGAGGGCTTCGAAGTGGGCGGACACCTGTTTGCACGGGCCACACCATTCGGCCCAGAAATCGACGATCACCGGCTTGTCGGAGGCGAGGACGTCGGCGTCGAAGCTGTCGTCGGAGATGGCGGAGACTGACATGGCAATTCCCTTCAGAACTGTGGGTCCTTAGGTAGGGAGGCCCAGTCCCGGAACAAACAGAGCGCGGCTAAACAGAGGGTTCACGGGCGCACAGCCCTTAACGTCCTGTCCAGCGCGGAGGGGGGTATTTCCATGAGTCTGGGGCCATCTGTCCATACCAGCAGGCACCGAATGGGACGGTTTGGCCAGCGTTGCGTCAAGACGGCGCGATAGGCGGCCAGCTGGGCGATATAGGCCTCGCCCACGCCCTCGATCGTGGGGGGCGAGGGACGGTCGGTCTTGTAGTCGACGATCAGGATTTCGGCGTCGGTGACGACCAGGCGATCGACGCGGCCATTGATGGTGTTGTCGCCGATCTTGCCGATGACCGGAGCTTCGGCGCGGCCGCCGGGGGCGAAGACGGCGGCGAAGTCCCTGTCTTCCAGCACGCCCATCGTGGCTTCGAGCATTTCCTTGCGCTGGGCGGGGGAAAGGTCGGGCTGTTTGTGGAGGTAGGCTTCGGCGGCCTTGCGGCGGGCCTTGTGCGGGAGTTCGGGCAGAACCTCGAACATCATGTGGATGAGGGAGCCGCGGCGCAGGCGCTCGGCGCGGCCGGGGCCGAAGGGCGAGATGACAGGCGGCTCGGAGGCGGTGGAGAGGTTCGAGGGCGAGAGGATGCGGCCCTTGAATTCGAGCGTGATCGGGCGCGTCAGCCAGGCGGGGAGTTGGACGGCTGTCTTCGCCGAGATGGTGGCGGGGATGAGAAGTTCGGGCGCGGCGCCGAAGCGGAGGATGGTTCTGTTCTCTTCCTTGGCGCCGTCTTCCACTTCGGATGCGGCGCCGGACTGGACGAGGCGCTGCATCGCGCCGCTGGCGACGGTGTACCACGATGTCTCGGTGTGGCCCGTTCCTTTGGGATGACCGGCGAAGGCGCCGCAGACAATGAGGCGGTCCTGTGCGCGGGTGAGCGCGACGTAGAGCAGGCGGCGATGTTCACGCAGCGCGCGGGCTTCGGCGACGGCGCGGAGTTTGGCGCTGAGTTCAATGTCGTTGGCTTTCGGGCCTGCCCAGATCGGCGCGCCGTCCTCGGTCATGAAGACGCCGTCGCGTTCGCCGCGATGGGCAGAGCAGGTATCGGGCAGGATAACGATGGGGGCTTCGAGGCCCTTGGCGCCGTGGACGGTCATGACGCGGACTTCGTCCTGAGGGCCGGAGAGTTCGCGCTTCACCTCGCCGCCACGGCGCTCGATGGCGTCGAGGAAGAGCTGGAGGCTGGGGGCGTCGCCTGCGTCGAAGGCGGCGGCGCGGTCGATGAGGGCGGTGACGGGCTCGCGCGCGGGTCCGCCGAAGCGGGAGAGGATCAGCTCCCAGCCGGGGCGGGGAAGTCCGACGCCGCGTTCGAGCGCGTGGGTGAGGAATTCGAAGGGCGGCTGGTGGCGGCGTTCCAGCACGTTTTCGAGGAAGGCGGTGACGAGGAGGTTCGCGGATTGGACGGCGGGCCAGAGGCGGCCTTCGCGCGGGTTGGCGATGGCGAAGAGTTCGTCGTCGTTCAGGCCGGCGAATGGGCCTTTGAGGATTTCGGCGAGGGCAAGATCGTCTTCGGGGCAGAGGGCGAAGCGGACGAGATTGAGCAGGTCCTGCACGGCGAGACTGTCGAGCAGCTGGATGCGGTCTGCGCCGGCGACGGGGATGTTCTCGCGTTTCAGCGCTTGCAGGATGCCGTCGAACAGGCCGCCCGTGCGGCCGCGCACGAGGATGAGGAAGTCGCCGGGCTTGGCGGGGCGTTGTTCCTTGCGGTCCCAGACGGCGGCGCCTGAGTCGATCTCGCGGCGGATGAATCTGGCGATGCGCGTGGCGAGGCGGGCTTTCGGGCTGGCGGCGGATTCCTGGCCTTGCGGTGCGGCCCATGGTTCGGCGGGGGTTACATCGGTTTTTGGTTCGAGCGGCCAGAGTTCGACGGAGCCGGGCTGGTTGCGGCGGAAGGGCGTGTGGCGGAGGAGATCGGCTGCTGCTGGCGGCAGGAGGGTGAAGGGCGCATCGGGCGCGAAGACATCTGTGTCGAAGACGGTGTCGACATAGGTGAGCACTTCCGGCGAGGAGCGGAAGGACATGGCGAGGTCCGGGAGTTCGAAGTCGACTTTCGCGGTGCGGGCGTTGGTTTCGAACGTCTGCTTTTCGGCGAGGAAGTGTTCGGGGTCGGCGCCCTGGAAGGAATAGATCGAGTGCTTCTGGTCGCCGACGACGAAGAGCGTGCGGCGTTCGTCGCGCACGGCGCCGTGGCCGGAGAAGATGTCGTCGGTGAGCGCCTTGAGGATTTTCCACTGGGCGGGGCTGGTGTCCTGCGCTTCATCCAGAAGTATATGCGAGATGCCGCCGTCGAGCTTCCACAACACCCATTCGGCGGCGTGGCGGCGGGTGAGGAGGCGGGAGGTGGTTTCGATCAGGTCGTCGAAGTCGAGGCCGGCGCGGGCGCGCTTGCGGCGGTCGAACTCGTCGAACAGCGTGTCGGCGAGACGGAGCAGGGCGGCGGAGCGCTCAAAGAGGCGCGCGGCGTTGAGGGCTTCGGCGACTTGCAGGATGCGCAGCGTTTCGGAGCCTTGCGGCGTTTCCACATCGAAGAGATCGACGATGATGGGGTGGGATGCGGCGACGCCCTTGCTGAAGACGTAGCTTCGCGACTTGAGATCGCCGTCCTTCTTGAAGATGACGCCGCCCAAGGCGGCAAAGCGCGCGGCCGCGTCCTGATCTGACAAGACGGTTTCCAGCAGCGCGGCTTGGTCCTGGTCGCGCTTGCCACCGGACGCGAACGCGGCGAGCGCGCGCTTGAGCGCATCGCGCGGGAGATCGGCGCCCATGGCCTGATCGAGCAACCCATCCGTGCCCTGGGTGGGAGCATTGAGTTTTCTGCGAAGAGCATCAACCGCCGCGTCGATGCCGCCGGCTTGTTCGATGTAGCGCTGGATGGCGGCGCGTCTTGGGAGCAAGGCGCGGACGGCTTCAAAACCCTTGCCGCCACCGGCTTCGGCAGCGAAGCGCGCGGCTTCGACGAGGGCCTGATCGCCGCGCACGACGCGGCGGCCCATGGCGCGGAAGGACGCGTCCCACAGTTCGGCGGCGTCATCATCGTCGAGTTCGGAGAAGCCGGGCGCAATGCCGGCTTCGAGCGGGAAGCGGCGGAGGACGCGGCCGGAGAAGGCGTGGATCGTCTCGATGCGCAGGCCGCCGGGCGTCTCGAGCGCCTTGGCGAAGAGTTCGCGGGCGCGCCCGATGTCGTCATGGTCGTAGTCGGTGGCGGGGCGGTGTTCGAGGCTGGCCAGTTCCTTGCGGAGTTTCGCATCGTCCATCACGCACCAGTCGCCAAGGCGCGCGAACAGGCGCGACTGCATCTCGCTGGCAGCGGCCTTGGTGTAGGTGACGCAGAGGATCGAGTCCGGCTCGACGCGCTTGAGCAGGAGACGCGCGACGCGGTCGATCAGGACTTTCGTCTTGCCCGAGCCGGCGTTGGCTTCGACCCAAGCGGAGTGGGTGGGCAGCGCGGCGAGGCGCTGACCTTCGCTGGCGGCGGCGTATTCGGGCCACGACGTGTCAGGAGGCGTCATTCGTCGCCTCCTTCATCCGTAGTCCATTCGGCGCGGCGGGCGAGATTGTCGTAGTCGGAGACGGACCAGGCGAATTCGACGCGCGGCTTGGAATAGTAGGGCTGGGCCGGGTTGGCGTAGTGCTCGATGAGCTGTTTCAGGCCTTCGAGGGCGGCTTCGGCGATCTGCATTGTTGTGCCGGTTTCGAATTCGAGCGGCTGGCCGTTCTTCTCACTCATGGTCTGCGCGCTGAGCGACATGCGGAAATAGATCAACTCGGATGTGGGTGCGGGGCCGATGTGGCCGAAGGCTGACTCTGCTGCGATCGCGGCTTCGAGCGCGAGCTGCGGTTCGAGGCCGCGTTCGACCTGTGGCGCGGTCTTGGGTTGGCCGGTCTTGAAGTCGACGATGGCGAGGGTGCCATCGCTGAGCTTTTCGACGCGGTCGGCCGTGGCTTCGAGGGTGACGGGGCCGAGCGATGTGTTGAAAGTGATGTGGGCCTTTTTCTCGGTCGCGAAGTCGACGCGGTGATGCTCGCGCTGGGCGGACCAGCGCAGATAGGCTTGGCCCGCGCGGAGCCAGAGCGGCTTTTCGAGCTCGATCAATTCGGGAGGGGCGCCGGCGTCTGTGAGGCTGGTGGTGATGAGTTCGTCGATGGCGCGTTCATTGTCCTTCTCCTCGAATGTCTCGACGGCGAGGTGGACGGCGGTGCCGCGCTCGCGGGCGTCGATGTCTTCCGCGACGCGGCGGAGCGGTTCGAGGCGGAGGATGCGCTTGGCGTAATCGGCGTAGGGGTCGCGGATCAGGGTGACGACGCGGCTGGGCGAGAATTTGTCGAGGCGGCGCTTGTCCACGGGGGGCGTGGGCGTCGGCATCCTTGCGGGTTTCACCGTGTCGGCGCTGCGGAGTGCGTGGGCCCAGACCAGCGGATCGTGGCCGGGCTTCGGCTTGAGCGCGGCTTCGGCCTGTTCGCGGCCGTCGAGTCCGCCCGCGGCGAGCGTGCGGAGGCGCCAGAGCCAGCGCGAGGCGACGGCGGGCTTGTCGTCAACGCGCTTGGCCCGGAGGAGGATGACTTCGGGGGCGTTGGCCATCTGGGCGAAGTCGTGGGCGGACAGGCCGACGCGTTCGTCGGGGTCGGGCAGGCCGAGTTGCTTGCGCAAGGTGCGGTTGAGGAAGGCGTCAGCGGCGGCGGACTTCGGCCATGAGCCTTCGTTGAGGCTGGCGAGGATTACGCGGTCGCGGCGCTGCAGGCGGGCTTCGAGCGGGCCCCAGATGGCGATGCGCGGATGTTCGGCTGCGTCTGGCGCGACGGTCATGCGTTGCATGACGGTCTCGGCGAAGTCGGCGAAATCCGCGGATTCGATGAGGCCCATGGCTTCCGAGAGTTCGCCGAGCTGCGTGATGAATTGCGCGGCCTGTGCGCCGGACTTGCCGGCCCAGATGTGGGCGCCGCCGGCGATGGCTTCAGCGAGGCGGCCGATGGCTTCGGCGGCTGCCTTGCCGTCGATCTGCTGGTCGAAGAAGGCGGCGCGGGCGGGATAGTGCAGCTTGTCGATATCGCGGATGAGGGCGGCGCAGTGGGGGCGGGGCTTCTTCTTGCGGCCTTCGTTTTCGTTGTCGTTGCGGGGATTTTCGAGGCGGTCGGCGAGGTCTTCGAGGGTGGAGTGGCGGCGGGGGCCGCGGAGGGATTCCCGTTCGATCTCGCTGACGAGTTTGTGTAGCGCATCGGGGCTGCGGCCGATGCCGGCGAACTGGTGTTTCAGGATGGCGAGAAGGCTGACGGGGTCGGCGGGGTCGTGGACCCAGCGGCAGAGCAGCAGGAGGAATGAGCCGATCTGGCAGCGTGTTAGCGGCGTGGGCGACGACGGCGCGATGTCGAGGCTCCAGCGCTCGAGGATGGCGGCGACGCGGCGGGCGAGCTGGGCTTCGGGTGTGACGAGGGCGACGGTCTTGTCTGGCGTTTCCAGCGTCTCGCGGAGTAGGAGGGCGGCGACGAGGGCTTCCTCGCTTTCGTCTTCGGCTTCGATGAGGGAGAGGCCTTCGAGGGCTTGTGTGACGAGGTCGTGCGGTTTGCCGGGCGATGCGAGATGCGCGAGGCGCTCAGTCCAGTCGCGGGTTTCGGTGGCGGGGGCGAGAGCTTCGTTGAGGAGACGGCGGCGGGCGGTTTCGCGCGGGGTCTCTTCGCTGTTGGGCCAGGGGTGGACGTCGGCTGGTTTGAGACGCAGCCATTTCAGCGTTTCGCCGAGGGCGTGCTGCGGGTGGCTGGCGGCGTCGCCGACGGCGGCCCAGCCTTTCGGCGTGAGATCCGGGTCGAGGCCGGGGAGGACGATGAGGCCGCGCGGGAGTTTGAGGACCGCGTTCATCAGGATGCGGGTGGCGGCGCCCGTGCCGGTGGAGCCGGCGATGATGACGGGGTGTTCGGGCGGCTCGTTAAGCCAGCGCGTCTTGAGGGATTCGGCGGCGGCGAGGCGACGGGTTTGCGCATCGATGACGCCTTGCTCTTTCAGGTGCTCGGGCCAGGCGTGCATCACGATGTCGAGGAAGTCTGCGGAGACTTGCCAGTGCTCGGCGAGGTTGGGGGCGAGTTCGCCGGAGAGGGCCTTCAGCTTGTCCCAGTCGGCGCCTCCGGCGAGGGCGGCCTGATCCATGAGGGCTGCGAGTTCGTCAGCGGCGGAGAGCAGAGAGGCTGGCGGGAGCGGCTCTTTGGTGTCGGCGCGGCGCCAGGCCTGGATGAGCTTCGCGAGCGCGCCGCGGCGGCGGGCGTTTGACAGCGCGGGCGGGAGTTCGAGCGCGTCGGGGCCGAAGGCGGCGATGCCGTCTTCCTCGTCAATGTCGCCGAGCGTGCGGATGTCGGGCGTGAGCAGCGTGCCGTCCATGGCGCGGTAGAGGGCGAGCGCGAGCTCGCGGGCGGCGCGCTGGTTGGGGGTGAAGATCAGGGCGTCGGCGAGGAGCTCGGGATTCTCGCGGGCGTTGGTGGCCTCGATGAGGCCGTGCGCAAGTTCGTCCAGGAAGAAGGACGAGCCGGGGAGGGTGAAGAGTTTGGGTGTGCCGGGTTGGAATATCATCAGCTTGCTCGCGTGCTGATGTGGGGCGCGGTGTTGCTGCGTTCACCCCTCTGCCCCTTGTGGGGAGAGGGTGGGGTGTGGGGGGCGGCTGGACGGTAAGTTTTTTCGGATGCCGTGAACGTTGAGAAGCCCCCCACCCCTGCCGTTCGCCGTTCGATTTGGTCCCCCGGACCAAATCGCGCCTGCCGGCGCCACGACTCACCCCGCACAAGGGGGAGGGGGGAGCAGGCAGCGGTGCGTACGGCTGAAGAGGTCAGCGGTGGTGTTTGCGCTGTCCCCCCTTGCTTCACGCGCCTTGTCCCATTGTCTTCAGTCTGGCTTCGGCCTCGTCTCTTCCGGCGGGGTCGCCGACGTGCATCCAGAAGGGGGACATGACCGTGCCGTAGAGGCGGCCGGCGCGGCCCATCGTGTTCCAATAGACGTTGGCGGAGAAGGGCTTGATCTCGTAGTCGCGTAAGACGCCGGCGTGCGTGATGTGCGTGCCGGCAAAGACGTAAGGCGCGCTGGGCTTGTCGCCACGGCGCTGCAGCTGGCCGTCATGGCCAAGGAAGAAATCGCCGGGGCCGCGGAAGCCGAGCGTGGCTCCCATGTCGGCGAGGAGGAGCAGCGCGTCCATTTCGTTGGGATCGTAGGCTTCGGCCATCTTCAGGAATGTGGTGTCGCCGGGTGTGGCCCAGGTGACATCGGTGTTGATGACGAAGAACGGGTCATTGCCGAGAAGAGGAAGCGCCTGGATCACGCCGCCGCCGGTTTCGAGCAGCACGGCGCGCTCGTCCGAGATGACGATCTCGATATCCTTGCGCTGCTTAAGGTGCGCGATCATCTGCTCGGCGAGATAGTGGACGTTGACGACCGCGCGCGTGACGCCCTGCGCAACGAGCTTGTCGAGGACTCGATCGACCAGCGTGCGGCCGCCGACTTCGATCAGCGGCTTGGGCAGCTTGTCGGTGAGCGGCTTCATGCGCGTGCCGAGACCGGCCGCGAGCAGCATGGCTGTAGTGATCTTGCTCATGCGGCGCCCAGAAGATGCGGGGCGACAGCTTCGACAAAGCCGCGTGCTTCCGACATGGCGGGGTGGGACAGCGTCTCGTTGAGCAGGCCGCGCAGGCGGGGCTGGAAGCTGTCGTAACGGGGCTTTTTATCACGCGTCACGAGGCGGGCGAAGATGCCCATGATGCGCATCGTGTTCATCGCGCCGAGCACCGAGAAGCGTTCATCGAAATCGCGGCGCGTGCCGCCTGTGCTTTCGAGATAGGCGCGGATGGCGGCTTCGCGGGCTGCCGGCGAGACATCACGGCGGGCGTCGTGCAAGAGCATCGACATGTCCCACTCGCCCCAGCCGAGGACAGCGTCCTGAAAATCCAGGAGACCGACGCGCTGGAGGCCGTCACGCTGGGGCAACCAGATCAGGTTTTCGGCGTGGGTGTCGCGCAGGATGAGGGCGCGGGGATAGTCTTCGGCTTTCGCGATCAGGTTCTCGCGCACGCGTTCCCAGCGCAGGCGTGTCTGTTCGCTGACGCGTATGTTGAGATCGCGCTGCGGCATCCATTCGACGAACAGGTCAACGTTCGCGGAAAGAGCAAGGTGATCGTAGGTGAGGATCGGCCATTCGCCGCCGCGATAGGGCAGCGTGAACGGCGCGGGTGCGCGATGGACGGCGGCGAGGACTTCACCAGCGGCCGCATAGAGCGCGATCTCGTCACCGCCGCGCGCGATGACTTCCGCGAAAAGATCGTCGCCGAGGTCTTCGAGTATGGCGAGGCCATGCGTAATATCCTGGTCGAGGATTTTCGGCGCGGAGAGTCCGAGATTGACCAGATGGCCGCCAACGGCAGCGAAGGCTTCGACGCGCGATGCAGCCAGGCGCGAAATCGCGTTCCAGCCGAGCTTCATGCGCTCTTCGTCCGTTGCGCCGGGCGGGCAGGGCTGGGATTCCAGCGGCGGGGCGTCCATCAGCATTGCCGTCTCGGTCTTGCGGCGCAGGCGTTCATAGCGGCGCGTGGAAGCGTCGGCGTTCAGCGGCGTGCGCGCAGCCTCGCCCCAGCCGCTGCGGGTGAGGAATTCCTGGATCTCGCTGCCGCGCAGATTATTCATGGTGTTGGACGCCAGTCGCCATCGATACGCGAACTCCAGTCATCGAGATCCAAAAGCCGGGCGATTCGTCCGCCGATTCGCTCGGGGCCTCCGAAGCTTAGCTGAACTTCCAGCCGAGCGGCGGGAAGATCGCGGCCCAGCCTTTCCGGCCATTCAATGAGGGCCAGCCCATCCACAGCTTCCTCCAGCCCCAGCTCGCGGGCCTCGCCCGGGTGTTCGAGCCGGTAGAGGTCGAAATGCCAGATCGGGAAGGCAGGCCCCTGATAGGTCTGAACAAGCGTGAAGGTGGGGCTGGGGGCTTCCGTTTCGGGGCCGACAAGATGCCGGATCAGGGCGCGGGCCAGCGTGGTTTTACCAGCGCCGAGATCGCCATAGAGCGCGATGACATCGCCGGCGCGCGCAGCGGCTCCAAGCCGCGCGCCGAGGGCGGCAGTGGCTGTATCGTCAGGCAGGTCGAGGGTGAGCACGGGTTGCGCCATTGGGGCTGGTTTGGAGCCCGGAATAGGGTCTGACAATGGCCGGGAGGTTAAGCTCCGTTTAGCCGGGAAAAGCGCCCTGTTTTCAGCAAGCGGCCATGCTATGAGGCGGGCCTCTCGGGAAGGGAAACCGCATGTCCGCCGCTGCCCAGCGTGTTGTCATCATTGGCGCCGGCCAGGCGGGCGGCCAGACGGCGTATTCATTGCGGCAGGCGGGCTTTGCCGGGACGATCACGCTGATCGGCGACGAGCCAGCGCCGCCTTACCAGCGGCCGCCCCTGTCGAAAGCCTATTTCAAGGGCGAGATGGATGCCGAGCGGCTGTTCCTGAAGCCGCTGGAATACTACGCCGAGCACCAGGTTGATCTGATCACCGGCAAGGCGGCGACGGCGATCGATCTGGCGGCGAAGCAGGTCAGGCTCGACGATGGGGAGACGTTGGCGTGGGACAGGCTGGTGATTGCAACCGGCGCACGGCCGCGCAGGCTGTCGGTTGAAGGGGCGGACCTTCGCAATATCGCCGAGCTAAGGACGCTGGCCGATGTCGATCATTTGAAGAAGGTCGCGATGCCGGGCGCGCGGCTGGTGGTGGTGGGCGCGGGATATATCGGGCTGGAAGCGGCGGCTGTCGGCGTGCAGCTGGGGCTGAAAGTTACAGTTCTTGAAGCGATGCCGCAGGTTCTCTCGCGGGTGGCAGGGCCCGAGATCGGCGCGTTCTACACGCACATTCATCGCGAGGCGGGAACGGATATCCGGCTGGGCGCGCGCCTCGAAGCTTTCGAGGGGATCGGACAGGTGACGGGCGTTCGCATCCAGGGCGGGGAGATCATCCCCGCTGATCTGGTGCTGGTGGGCGTGGGCGTGTTGCCGAACCTTGAGCTGGCGCTGGAAGCGGGGCTGGTGTGTGGCAATGGCATTGTCGTGGATGCGGATATGCGGACCAGCGATCCGGACGTGTTCGCGGCGGGGGATGTGGCGTGGCGGCCGCTGTCGCATTACGGGCGCGAGGGCAGGTTGGAATCCGTCCATAACGCGATCGAGGGGGGCAAGATTGTCGCCGCTGCGATCATGGGGCTTCCGGCCCCTGTGCTGGATGTGCCGTGGTTCTGGTCGGACCAGTTCGACCTGAAGCTGCAGACCGCCGGATTGTGGACCGGGGCGGACGAAACGCTGGTGCGGGGAGACCCGCAAAGCCGGGCATTTGCGGTATTTTACCTAAAGGAAGGCCGGGTGATCGCCGTCGATGCGGTGAACTCGGCCCCGGAGTACATTGTCGGAAAGAAGCTGGTTGCGTCACAGGCGCGGGTTGCGCCCGGCGAACTAGTGGATAAATCCATCTCAATGAAGGACATCGGCGCTCGCGCGCTGGGTTAGTTCGGAAGTTCCAGGGAGCGGCGCGAAGCCTATGCCGAAGATCACTTATATCGACGCATCCGGCACGGAACGGGTCGTTGAGGCCAAGAATGGCATGACCGTCATGGAGACGGCCATCAAGCACAATATTCCAGGCATCGACGCCGATTGCGGGGGGGCGTGCGCGTGCGCGACCTGCCATGTCTATGTCGATGGCGCCTTCACCGACAAGGTAGGCAAGCCCTCAGCGATGGAGCAGTCGATGCTCGATTTTGCGGAGAACGTGAAAGAGAACTCGCGGCTGTCCTGCCAGATCAAGGTGCGGGATGATCTTGATGGGCTGAAAGTGACGACGCCGGAGAGCCAGCACTAGGATCAAGCGTAAGACCAAAAAGCGGGGGGCGGGCCATTAGGCTCGCCCTCTTTTTTTGGCCGCGCCTGCCGTCGCACCCTGCCGGGGGAGGGGGGGTAGGCGAAATGAGGAACGTCGCCAGAGAACGACCCCATGCACAGTAGGATCGGCTTTGCACGCGGCAAACAGCCTGCGGCTACGCCAGCGCGTGCAAGGCGGCGCTTGAAACTGTTCTGAGGTTGGTGGCGGGGCGATGCTCTGTACACGGAGTATCATGCCGATTCGGCTATCGTCGCCCATGGGACGTAGAATCTGCCCGACTAGTATAACTCACTTCCGATTAAGCCTCAACTTTATTGATCGCCTCTTCCCATCGCCGAGAATCATCGAACGTCGCTTGAAACGCGGAGGATGTGATGACGAGAACTCGACATAGGACTGCTGGCGAAGCAGCCGGATCAGCAACAGAGCGCGACCCAGACGAGGATGTTCGGGATGCGCAAGCTGACGCTGACGCGGCGGACTCGCATTTGCTTGGTTTGACCCCGGGAGAAGCGCGCAGACGTCGCGCCGCCGAGCTTCGTTCTGAAGCATCGGCGTTCGACGGCCAAGGTCTTTCAGATCAGGACTTTTACACGTTGAACGGCGGGGGGCCGACGGCGCACCTGCAGGGGGCTATTTGGAAGCTGCCCGGCATGACTGAGCGCCAGATCGATGCGCTCGATCGCCAGCAGCGCAAATCCTATGACGGCTTTGCGCCTGAAAACGAGATGGCGCGTATGCGCGCTCGCATGATGATTCTGCTAGAGACCACCGTAACAGGCGCATTACAGAAGGCCGCCCACCCGGACGCCGGCCTCGCTGAAACGCGAGCCTATGTGGATTTGGGCGTGCGCTGCATCGAAAGCCTCAACAAGGTCAGCGACCGCTTCGAACGCGCGCGTGGACAGGCTCAGCAACAGATTTTTGTACAGCACAATCGCTTCGACACGGGCTCGCAGGCTGTTTTGCAGAACGTTCAGACCGAGCGAGTGGAAGCCGGATCAGGTTTGCCGCCACTCTTGCAAGGCGTGCACGGCTCGCATGAGGAGCCGCCGGCCGCCGCGAATGGACCGGTAGCCGCGCAGCCGGTCCCGCGACGCGTCCGGGGCGGGAGATCGCCGGTATGACCACACACGTTCGCAACACAGCCAGCATGCGGGCATCGCCACGTTGCGGGGCGCGCACACGGATCGGGGGAGCGTGTCAGGCGCCTGCCGTCAAAGACAAGGAACGCTGCCGCATGCACGGATGCGGGCGCGGGTCAGGCGGGCAACCAGGAAATCAAAACTCACTCAAACATGGCGCCTACGCTGCAATGGCTCAACTAGAGAGGTTGATGAAGCGCATGGAGGATTGGGAAGAGCGCGAGGAGCGCAGTTCCGCCGAGCGAGAGCATTCGCCATCAAAAAGGGACTAACCCGTGGCGAACGAATTGAGCCTTCTTCGTCGTGTTACGACGAAGCCCCAGGGCCTTGAGGCGACGCTTACCGCTAAATCGACATCTTCAATTCTGCCGCGATACTGGGCGTGACAATTCCATCTGCGCCGCCGTTACAAACCTGCCAGCGCAACAGATCGCAAGCCACGCTGTGGTCGAATTCAGACGTCTCCGCCTTTGTCCGGAAGCCGGCCGCAGTCAGCGCCCGACAGAGCTCTGTCACCCGCGGACCGGTCGAGCCGAACCTCAGTCGTTTCAAAGACTGCTGCGCGGTCGGCGTCGTCGCAGCGGCGTGGGCAGCGAGTTCCTGGCCAGTGACAAGCAGATAGGAATAAAACAACTTGCCGTCGTCCGTAGTAGCCAAACTGTCGGCCCAGGTTTCGGGCGTCTTCACGAACGTAGGCACCGCACTCAATCCTGCAGCGATGCGGAATTGTGCGTAATCGCCGCCTGCCTCGATGGCGGGTTTGCCCTTCCCTGTGGGGTCGTCGAGCACAGTGTAATATCCGCGGACGACTTGGCACCCTGCGGAATCGAATTTCCAATGGGTTTTGGGCTTATAGGCAGCATGAATGTTCACGCCCCAGCTACGCGCATCCATGTCCCAGTAGGCATCGGTCGAATAGAAGACGTCCTTGTTGGACGTGAGAACCCGCAAAGTCGGATAGATACTTGCTTGTCGAAACGCCGCGGGCTGGCGAACATCACGCATGCCTGCACTTGCCACTTGTTTCGGCGACCGTAACTCCGGCGGCTTCCACTTCAAATTGTGCGTGCCCACGACATAGATGAATTGGCCTGTCGGAACCATGTTGGCAAAGCCAAAGCTTGTCAGGTTTTTTCGCGCGACGCTGCAGGCTCCGATCTGCGTCGGCAGTCGTTCAGGAATTTTGTCGACGTCCAGAGTCTGAGCCAACACATAGCCTTGGTCAGGTACGGTCGATCCCGGGAAGACAGTGAATGACTTAGCCTCGGTATCCCAAACACCAATCATGCATTTGAGATTTATATGATCGGGAGTCGCGACCTTCAGTTTGATCGACGCGCCAGAGGTCGTCCCATCGGCGATGCAACCTCGCAGCCCGATCAAAATCTTGGTCGAGCCCACTGCGCCGTCACGCCCGGAGGCCTTCGCTGTATTGGTAGCGGCGGCGACGGGTGCGAAACTGTTCGCGGCGCACAGGCGTTCCATCACCTCGTGGGTCAGCGTAAACGAACCATCCGCCCGCGCGGCGCCCAGATGGCGATAGTCCGGAGACAGTTGTACTTCGGGCGCCCAGATAATGCTGCGCTCCGGCATTTCGGCCGACAGGATCTTCTTGATCTTGCGTCCCAACGCAGTCGCTTCACTTGGTCCCCGCTTCAACAGCGGATTGTCATCGGCGCTCTGCTCGCCCAGCACCGCCAGAAACAGATCGTCGTCGAACTCAAGCGGCGTGTCTTGAGCAAACGACGGCCCGGCTCCTGCTGCTGTCAGAGCTGCGCAAGCTGCGCTGCGCGCTAGAAAGTCCCGCCGGTTTTGCATGCATCACGCCTTCATGTGCGGTCTATGAGTTCGGGAGTAGGGTGGCGCCATCTTATCAAGTCAATTGGCATCGATGATTGTGAAGGGCGCCCAGGCGCTGGGGTGAGAGTATGACGCTCCTTTTTCATCCCGGCTTGTATCCTCAAAAAGCGCTTGCATGGAGATCCTGAGCGCCTCCGGGTTACGCAGACTGTTGGCGCGTGCTTCCTGGATTGCGCGCGTTGTCAAT
>JAUYSA010000505.1 GCA_030696545.1 Hyphomonadaceae bacterium | reverse complement strand
AGGGTTGGGGGAACACCCCGATCGACCTTACCCCTCTGCGCCTTGTTGATGCTGCGCTTGTCCTGAAAGCCAGCGGTATCGCGTTCGACAAGTTCGATTTTGGCCCGTCAAATATCGTTGTCTCGCTGACAAGCGGGAAGCTGACCGCCGACCTGAAGCAGACATCGCTATTCGGCGGCGCCGGCGGCGCCAGCTTCGTGGCCGACGGCAGCGGCTCAACGCCAGCAATCGCGCTGAAAGCCAACCTCGACGGCCTGGCTCTGAAACCGCTGTTGGTTGCCGCAGCAGGCTTCGACATGGTCGAGGGCAAAGGCGACATCGAGATCGACATCGCTGGCTCGGGGGCCAACCTTCAGACGATGATGAACTCCCTGGTCGGCAAGGGAGACTTCCTTTTCGACAACGGCGTTCTCAAGGGCGTGAATCTTCAGGAGCTCGGCAAGGCCGCGCAAACCGCGCTTTCGAGCAAGAGCATTTCCCTAGGCGCCTTTTCCTCAAATGCCCAGACCAACTTCAATGCGCTCAATGCCGGGTTCGCGATGAAGGACGGCGTGGCGCTGCTGACGGGGATGAAGATGGATGCGGACGCATTCACCGTCTCGGGCGGAGGCGCGCTCGACATCGGCAAGCAGGAGGTGATGCTCAGCCTGTTCCCGGAATTCAAGGACAAGAAAGCTGGCCTCAACGGCTATGGCCTCCCAATCAAACTGGCCGGCGGATGGGAAGGCGTTGGCCTGAGCCTTGACTGGGACTTCCTACGCGAGAAAGCCGTCTCGGGTCTTCAGGACAAGGCATCTTCCCAGATCCAGAACGAGCTGAAAGAACTCGGCGACGGTCTGCGTGGCAAGCTTGGGCTGGGCAAGGCGTCTCCCGCCGCGCCGCAAGCGCAGACGCCGGCAACGCCAGCGCCTGCACCCGCCATTGCCGAGGGCCAGCCGGCCGCTCCGGCGCAGCCATCAACAGCCGCATCCGAAGCGCCCAAGTCCGCGGAAGACCGCCTGAAAGCGGAAGCGGACAAGGCGTTTAACCGGCTGTTCGGTAACGACTAGAGGCCTACTTCGGAAGGATCGAGGTGATCGGCCCTTCCGCCTTGATGCGGCCGTAGGCCCCGCCGCCGATCCCGACAAGGATGCCGGCAACCGTGGTGACGATGATCGACCAGTCCCGGTCAGGCTTCGCGATTTCCTGCAACACGGCGATGCCAAGGGTAAGACCCCCAGCCGTGAGGAACCGCAGGGTGGTTGAAAGTATCGCCGCCTTATCCGCTAGCTTGGACATGAAACACTCCTTCGTCCCGCCGCGTGACCATCGCGCAGCCGGAACCGAGTTTCTTCCCAGGGGCGGACGGGTGGGCGCTCGTGTTTACATCCATCCCCCACGCAACAAATCCTGAATTACTGAAAATGCTGGGGTTTTTGACTGTTGCGAGCGCGGCTATCCCCCATCCCAAGGGCTGGATTCTGTCGGCTTCGGCGTCTTGCCGGGAGCGGCGCTTGGCGTTAAGACCACGGCCTTCGCGAACGGGTGCCCCCAAGAGGGAAGCCTCTCCGGATGCCGGCTTAGCTCAGTTGGTTAGAGCGCTAGATTGTGGATCTAGAGGTCGCTGGTTCGAGACCAGCAGCTGGTACCAGCGGAACCCTGCACTCCGACGCCATTGCTACGCGGACAAACTGCGGATGGCACTTGAGACCCCGCCCCAGCTGAAAGATCAAGGTTGCGAGATGCTGAGCCGCGGCGCTAGTGATTAATCGCTAACTTATATAGCGCAGCACTCACTCCCAGATCGGCTCGCCCAGATAGATGGTGTCCTTGTCGGTTAGCAAGCCAACGCCTGCACCGATCGCGGCCCCACCCAGCACGCCAATGGGCCCGCCCAAAAGTCCCACACCCGCACCGATGGCCGCGCCGGAAAGCCCGCGCTGGCTGTTGGTCGTACCGCATGCACTTAGGGCCAGCACTGCAACACCCAGCATAATGGTTTTCATGGAAGCATCCTCTGACGGGCCGCACTGATGACAGCCGGCAACCCCGCTCAAGCGAAACACTCTCCGGCTGTATCCGTTCCTGAATAGCCGTGCCAATTGTATTGTCGTGAGCAGTCCTTGGCCCTCGCGTCTATGTGGTGCGCTTTGGCGTCACTAGGGCGGACGCAGCGATGCGCTCCCCTCGCATTGCACGCTCAATCACACGGCGACGTGAAGCCGAAAGCAATGAAGCCCAGACGCTGTGCCTTTTACGGCGTTCGGACAGCAGCTAAGCTAGTAAAAAGGCTGGGGGCGGCGCGCGTGTTAACGCCGGAATCGCGGCTGCGTGGGAGGAGAGCATGGCATCGCGTGTCGCCCAATGGGCGTTTGCGGCCTTTTACCTGATTGTGGCGGTGATCGCGCTGTGGGGTGGGTTCAACGAACTCAATCCGCCGCTGCCGGCTGTCACGCCGCAAAACCCTGATCCGATGCCGCTGTATGTGAACGGCGGCATGGTGACGGCGGCCATGTTCTATTTCCTCACGGCTGCGGCGTTCCTGGTCGTGGGGTTCTTCAGCGTGCGCGATGCGATGGCGAGCAAGGCTGGGGCGCTGACGGGCAATCTCAACCTGGCGTTTGCGACTTTCTTGGGCCTCGTGGGCGTCTATCTGCTCTGGTACGGCGGGCAGCTGCTGACGCTGGGCGGATCGTTCGCCTATGCGCTTTCCGGCATGGCGCTGCTGGCGACAACGTATTTCCTGATCATGCGGAAGCCGCTGGGCGCGATGATCTATGCCGGCATCGTGGTGCTGTGGGTGGCGCTCTCGATCGTTGAGGCGGGACTGGACTTCATGGCGCTGCTGCCGCGTCTGGCGGCCTGGCTAGTGGTGGGGCTGTGGTTCCTGTCGCCCTGGCATCGGGCAGCCATGGGCAAGACGCCTGAGACACGCATCAATGCCGGCGGGCTGTGGGTCGGCGGCGCGACGGTGGCTGGAGCGCTGCTGCTCGTCGCCGGGGCGCTGCAGGGCTATCCGGTTGTCGAGGGCACCAAGAACGAAGTGGCGGCCGGCGCGGCCGTGACCGACTGGCGGAACTATGGCGGCGTGCCGGAAGGCCAGCGTTTCGCCCAGATCGACCAGATCAATGCAACGAACGTCTCCGGTCTGAAGGAAGTCTGGCGCCAGCGCACGGGCGTCGCCTACGACTTCAAGCAGACGCCTCAGATGGCCAATGGCCTTGTCTATATCTGCACGGCGGGAAACCAGCTGATCGCCTATGATTCTGACACGGGCGAGAAGCGCTGGCAGTATGACACCAAGACGGAAGTACCGGGCGGGCTGGACCGTGCGTCCACATTCGCACGCACCTGCCGCGGGGTCGGCTATCACGAAGCGCCGCCGGAATACACGGGCGAATGCGCGAAGCGGATCCTCGCCGGTACGGTGGACGCACGCCTGATCGCAGTGGACGCCATGACCGGCCAGCTCTGCCGCTCGTTCGGGTTTGAGGGGCAGGTGAACCTTGTGTCGGGCATGGGCCGCTCGCCGCTG
>JAUYSA010000422.1 GCA_030696545.1 Hyphomonadaceae bacterium | reverse complement strand
TCTGACGTCCCTATCGAACGCGCTCGACGAGCCACTCGAACAGGCCGGCGCGAATGGCCTTCTCAGCTACCGTCTCGGCAAACCACAATTCTACATCGGCAGCAGGAGCGGCGGTTTGAGTGCGCAGTTTCCCAGTCGGCGAGTGGCAGATGAAGAACATGCGGCTGCAATCTGCATAGTCGCGGAAGCGGGTGATGTAGTTGGCGAGCACATCGGGTGTGGCGCGCGATTTCACCTGCACGAAGGCCCGCTCGCCGGTCGCGACCTGTTCCACGATGAGGTCGGCATCGGCCTGGTTCTCACCCAGTACACCGACGCGCCGCCACCCTGAATCTGCGAAGATCCGATCGACTAGGATCTCAAAGTCGCGCCAGTGTAGGGCCGTCACAAGGCGACGAGCCATATCGACCAGCTGCGTCTGCAGCGCGTTGGCTTCGGCGACCAAGGGTTCTGCCTCGCCATTGATGCGACGCACGAGATAGTCGTGCTGCCTGACATTGCAGAGCGTGCCGCGGAAGGCTGCGAGCTGGGTGAGCTTGGTGCTGAAGTCGCGGAGGCGAAGGTCTTCGCCCAGAACATCAGTGCAGCGCCAAGGGGCGACCGTGCGACGATAACGGGTAAGATAGCTGTGTTCCGTGTCCTGAATCACGCCCGGCTTGGCGAATGTCCACCACAGCTTGCGGTCCCAGAAGGTGATCCAAAGTGCGTCCGGCCCAAGCGTATAGAAGTCCTCGATCTGTTGCGCCTGGTTGGTTGCAGCGCCAGAAAATGTGTCCGGTTTGCGCAGTGCTCTTCGGACTGTCTCCCAGTCGCCGGCGAGGCAGGCATCGTGCGCGACGCCATCAAAGCCGAGCCGGATCATACCATGTTCAATGCATTCCCGGGCGTGGCGGCCGCCGGTTCCCAGCTTGATGTACCGAATGGTGGGTGGGCTGATCTTCGGCAGCGGAGAGGCCAGCATTGCTACATCGCCGGTGGAAGGAGGTATCGTGCCGCGGGGCAAAAGAGTCGTGTCATGCGTCATGGCGCGCCTGTGTCCTGGCGGCGCTGGCCCGTTGTGGGACCGGCTTCACCGCTGTCCCCAACACCATCAAGTACCGGTCCTGCCTGCCGTCGCTTTATGACTTATAATCTATGGCTCTAAAGAAGGGTTACCGTCGCCATCCTGCGCATGGATGTGCGGGTAAGAATCGGCCTCAACGTGCAGCGGCTTCGCCGTGGCAAGGACTGGTCGCAAGAGGAACTGGCGGAGCGCGCGGACGTGCACCAGACCTATCTGAGCGGTGTTGAGCGCGGAAAGCGCAACGCCTCGATCCTGGTCCTTGACCGAATTGCCAAGGCGCTTGGAGTGGATGTCGAGGAGTTCTTCAAGAAGCGAAGGTAATTAGTCTCGGCTTCCGCCTGTGTTGTAAGTGACAGCGTCGGCTATTCGACGATCTTCCACCCCAACGTCAGCAAAGTGCCGAGCTGCTTCTTGTCGAGTTGGTCAGCAGGCACGTGATAGATTCCCTGGGCATCGGCATTGATGTTGCCATAGCTTCCCGACAGCGAGCCGCCGGGCTCGGGATGCTGAGGTGCGCGGAGTTGCACAAAGCTAGCGCTGGGCTGCGGTTTCAGCCGCTCGCCCTCCTGACGATAGTAAGCGAGAAGATTCGGCTCTCGTCCTTCGCCATTGATCCACTCGAGCGCTTGCGAGGTTGAGTCGACCTGATCGTCGAAGCGACCATTCGGGAATGCCTGAAGTTCTTTGAGATAGTCATCAAGCCAGGGCGCCTCGCGGGGAACAAACACGCGCCCAAATTCGATCATGCCGGTGTTCGCATCCATGCGCATGGCTTTGTCACCGCGAGGTTTGAACGCCTTCGCTTTGTAGAATCCTTGCGCGGGTAGGTTCTGAACCAACGCGCGTCCCGCGTCATGATCCTCGATGATCACCAGGCTCGCGTTCCAGTTATCGCACAGCGCAATCACCTTCTTTTCAAGGTCGGGGTAGAGCAGGCGGCTTCGGTAAACGTGAAGAAGGTATAGCTTGTCTCCCTTCTGGCCCCACGTCGTGCAGACGCAGAAATCACTGAACTCACTTGGTTTACTCGCCGTGTCCCAACTCTGGACGATGCGGTTGAACTCCATATGCATCGCGGCGTCGAACCGGTTGAACCAGTTGACGTTGATCCGCGCGCCCTCGCGCGGGATGGGATCCTGCTGGTACTGGGCCGAGAACAGATAAGTTCCCATCTGACGACGGATTCCCTCCAGCACGCTGATGGGCTCGCGCGCGGGGTGAAGAGCTTCTCCCTCACGACGGAAATGCTGGCCCGCGCCAAATGCGTTAGACCAGGCGTGAAGCTCGTCCGTTTCGGCAATTGCAGGGAAGTTCACGACCTCCCAGTCTTCGCCCTGTGCCAAGACGTGCCCGACCAGGTCGTCTTCATGAAGGCGTTGCATCACGATGATGATGCAGCCTTCGGACTTGCTGTTGAGCCGGCTGAACAGTGTTTCGTCGAACCACGCGTTCGCCGCACGCCGCATTGCTTCGGAAAGCGCTTCTCCTGGCTTTTGCGCGTCATCCACGATGATGGTGTCGGCGCCGAAGCCGGTGAGGGCTCCGCCTACCGATGCAGACCGGCGATAGCCGCGCTTCGTCGTGTGAAAATCGCTCACGGCGCGACGGTTGGCGGACACGCGTGTTTGAAAGGCTCGCTCGTACCAATCGGATACCATGATGGCGAGGCACTTGCGCGCAAGGTCGTCCGCCAAATCCTGGCCGTAGCTGGCGCAGATAAGTTTGGACCCGGGGTTGTGGCCGAGGATCCAAGCTGGCAACGCCACCGACACGCAGAGCGATTTCATCTGACGGGGCGGCAAGGTCACGATCAGCCGTTTGATCTTGCCGCGCGCTGCATCGGTAAGCTTCGCTGCCAGAACGTCGAGGTGCCAGTTCCAGTAAAGCTTTTCACCGGAGTTCAGTTCGTGGAAGCAGCGAACGATGAAGGATGCCAGATCCTGTCGCAGGATCGAGAAGTACTCGTCGACGTTTAGCTCAGGGGAGGGGGGTGGACCTGTCATGATGGCGATTTCGGCGACGTTGCGCGGATCCGCTCGCAGATCGCGTCTATGGTCTTGAGGTCATCTTCGTTCAGCGGGTAGGCAGCAGCGGAGTCCTGGCCGGCCTTTTCCTCAGTCCGCGCGGCCTTCTCCCAATTGAGCAACATCTTGATGGCGGCTTTGTTTCCCTCAACTGCTTCTTTCGCCAGTTTCAGGGCCGTCCCTTCACGAACCGTCGATTTCTTGCGCTGGCCGTTTACGACGTAGGTGATTTCCTGGTCGAGCGCCTGCGACGCCGCGTTCTTTTTTTCGCGCGGCTTGCCCTTGCGACCATGAGGGTTTGGCGACGGGCCACCCTTTATCCACTTCGTGACCTTCTTCGGTTTAGGGTCGTCGACATCATCAGACATTGGATTCCACCATTGCGATCTCATCGAATGTGCGACCGCTGTTAGCATGCACCGCTGCTTCACCCGTCTCCCGCTGCCAACGCCGGATGGCGACATCGATATAGGCGGGGTCGAGCTCTATGCCGCGGGCACGGCGCCCGACGCGCTCTGCGGCGATGAGTGTCGTTCCGCTACCGAGAAACGGATCGAGCACAATGTCGCCGCGTGCCGACGCGTCGAGGATTGCGTCGGCGACAAGCCGAACAGGTTTTACGGTAGGATGCGTTTCAAGCAGCGCGCCCTCATCGGTGACGCGCGCGATGCTGGTCATGCCCGCGTACGTCCATAGATTTGAGCGATGCCGCCCAAACCGGCCGAGCTGGATGTTGTTGTGATGCGACTCCCTGCCGCTTTTGAAGACCGCGACCAGCTCATGCTGACTTCTGTACAGCGAGCCCATTCCGGCATTCGTCTTTGCCCAGACACAGAGATTCTTGAGTTCGGTGTAGGTGACTTTGCCGGCGGCGAGGAGATCGCCGATGTGGCGCCAGTCCATGAAGATGTAGTGCAGCGAGCCAGACACGCTGTATTGAACAAGGAGCCGGCAGAACGTTGTAAGAAATTCGACGAACTGACTTTCGGTCATCTCGCCGGAGGCCATCGCGAATTCGCGGTGCTTCGATGCGCCCAGTCCGCTGACGTGGCCATCGATTGGCACGTTATATGGCGGATCCGTAAAGACTATGGTTGCGCGGTCCCGACCCAACAGGCTCGCGTACGGCTGCTCCTCCAGCGCATTAGCGCAAACGATAACGTGGTCTCGAAGGGTCCATCGGTCGCCAGGTTTCGTCACGGCGGGGCCTGGCAGGGGCTGCACGTCTTCCAGGTGCTCATCGTCCGGCGGCGATTGGTCGAGGGACTCGATGCGGAAGTCGATCTCGCCCATCTCGAAGCCCGTATCTTCCAGGTCGAAGTCCAGCTCCAGCGCCGACAACTCCTTGAACGTGATTGCGAGAAGCTGATCGTCCCAGACCGAGTTCTCTGTGAGACGGTTGTCCGCGATCATATAGGCTTGCGCCTGCGCCTCGGAGAGATGGTCGAGGCAAACCGTCGGCACTTCGGTCATGCCAGCAAGACGGGCCGCTTGAATTCGCGCATGCCCGCCGATGACTTTCAGCGAGCCATCGACCAGAGCGGGTGCGTTGAATCCGAACGCTTCGATGCTGTTTGCGATCTGTCGGATTTGCTTCTTGCTGTGCTGCCGAGGGTTCTTGGGGTCAGGCTTCAAATCGTCGATCGCTTGATAGGTGAACTGAAGCCGATTTTTCCGAAACCGATTTTCTGCGGGAGGCTTCGCCATCTCGATCTCCTGGTTCGCGAAACGCGCTAAGCGACCACCGCAAAGCCTCTCGACATAGGAAACCGACGCTCAATCTCAACCACTGTTCAAGACGTTTCCGCGCGAAAAACGGCGATTACCCTTGTAAATCTCGAGATTCTTTTGAGCCGCTGTTTTCAGCGCACTGATCAACTCGCGAACGCATCTTCCATTGGACTTCTTCACGAACAGAAGCGTGTGTCCTCGCGCGCGCGTACGCGCGCGAGCGCGTGTGCGCGCGAGACGTCAGAAAAGGAGTCGCATAATGGTGACGAAAGCGAAGCAGAATGGACGGCGTGTGAACAGGCGTGGAATAAGGACCCCGTTTTCGGGGTTATAGGCGTCCAATCGGGACCCCGGTGACGATGGGGTTCAGTGTGCCTCCGGTTTTGCCGGAGGCAGGTTGGGATGCTGGTCGTGGAGACGATTGCGAAGAT
>JAUYSA010000261.1 GCA_030696545.1 Hyphomonadaceae bacterium | reverse complement strand
CTTGTTCGCCGCGTTGATGTCGAGGTTGCGGCCGGGGTTGTGCAGGTCGTGATAGTTCTGCGACGTCCACACCAGGTCCAGCGGCTCGGGGCTCGGCAGCGTCGCATAGTTGGTGATGACCACCTGCACGTTGCCGTAATTGGCTGCATCACCGACGACAGCCGCGAGCGGCGCTGCCGGCGGCGGCTGGCCTTCGCGCTGCACGGGCGCGCTGGCGAAAGCATAGATCTTGCCGGTCGGGCCAACGGCCTTCGACAGGATGCGTGTCATGTAGCCGCCACCCGGAACCAGTTCGCCGACCTTGTCGCCGGGGCGAACTTCACCGAACGCCACCATGTCGGCGGGCTTGCGGTTCACATCGCGGTCCTTGTCTGCCTGCGGGCGCGCCGGATCGGCGACAGCCGTAACGATATTCTCGGCCGACGCCATGACTGGCGCCTCGCCCATGGTTTGGCACGCAGCCGTCGCCAGCAAAGCCGCCACAGCAAGCGACCGCATCAGGTTCATACGCATGAGATGTCCTCCCAGACATGATCCGCGCCCGTCCGGCCGGATTGTTGGGAACAGCACTAGCGCGTTGGGAGAGCGGCGCCAATTAACGCCCGCGCGATCATTCCGCGATGCGCGGCGCCAATAATTGCGGCATCGTCTGCCGCAGACGTCCGCCAACGCGGATCGGCTCAACGCGCAGGGCAAGTCCGCTATTGTCGTCGGATTCCACGAATACGCCGCACAGGGTCGCCGGCCCTTCCGCCGGGGATTTCCGCTCGACCGGCAGCCGCGTCGACGCGCGCTGAACAAGGGGGCCCTTCTTCATGCCGATCACGCTGTCATAATCCCCACACATACCGGCATCGGTCATGTAGGCCGTGCCGCCCGCGAGAATATGCGCATCGCCCGTCGGCACATGCGTATGCGCCCCCACAACCAGCGTCGCGCGGCCATCACAGAAATGTCCCATGATGTATTTCTCGGCTGTGGCTTCCGCGTGCATCTCGACGATCACCGCATCCGCAACCTGCCGGAGCGGCGCTTCGTCCAGCGCCCGCTGCACGCCCTGGATCGGATCATCCAGCGACTCCATGAACGCTGAGCCATGGATCTGGATCACGAACACCCGCTGGCCGTTAGGCGTCGTGAACAGCTGCGCACCGCGCCCCGGAATGTTCAGCGTCTGCGGATAGTTGAAGGGACGCAGCAACCGCGTCTCGCGCTCGATGAAGGTCAGCGCTTCCGCCTGATCCCACGAATGATTGCCCAGCGTGATGCAATCCGCGCCTGCATCAAAAATCTCGGCTGCGGTCGAAGCCGTGATCCCGAAACCGCCCGCCGCGTTCTCGCCATTCACCACGACGAAATCGAGATTCAGCTGCTTGCGCACGCGCGGAAGATATTCGGAGACAGCTGCGCGGCCCGCCCGCCCCACCACATCACCGAAAAACCCGAGGCGCATGCACACTCCCTGCTAAGGCCCCCGGCCACCGGCCGAGCCCTTACAGGAGCGGGGCTCCAAGCGCAAATGCGCGGAACCGTCCTCCCCTGCCGAAGGCGGGGGAGGTGGATCGCGCGAAGCGCGAGACGGAGGGGGCTAGCCGAGGTCCGGACGGTAGATCAATAAACCTTCTCGATCCGATCGATCGAATGGATCTCACCGCCCCGGCAGAAGAAGCTGATCTTCTTATACAGCGGATCAGGCACGGGCTCGCGATAGGCCACACGCCCTGCCACGGGCGCCGCCGGCGCCGTGCGGATTTCCAGCACCAGCGTGTCGCCCGTGCTCGCCGACGATTTCAGGATCACAGCCGTATCCGTCGCCTCGACCAGCCGCACATCAACATGCAACTCACGCGCAGACCGCCCCGGCCCCGGCATGTGGTTCACCCAGGCATTGGCCTCCGCGATCCGGTGCGGACACGCCAGTTGCGCCAGAGCCTGCCCCGTCGTCTTCGGCTTCATCGGATCATCAACCGGCGCCACAGGCGTCGCACACGCCGCCGCAAGGATCACGATCGAACTCAGCAGGATACGCATGGCCCGGCTCCGAATCATCCGGATCAACGCTAGGCCCCTCCGCCTCCAACAGGAAGCGCCACCGGCGCACGTCCTTCCCTGCGAAGCGGGGGAGGTGGACGCGAAGCGGACGGAGGGGGCGAGCCCCAAGCACCGCCCTCGGAACTCGCCCCCATCCCGGCTTCGCCGTACTTCCCCCGCTGCGCAGCGAAGATGTCACCCCGCCACCGGCGTCCGTATCCGCGCTCGCCGCCGCCACAGCTTCCACGCCGCATCCGCCAGCATCGCTACCACCACCAGCACAAGCGCGCC
This sequence comes from Hyphomonadaceae bacterium, assembly GCA_030696545.1. Taxonomy (GTDB): domain Bacteria; phylum Pseudomonadota; class Alphaproteobacteria; order Caulobacterales; family Hyphomonadaceae; genus UBA7672. Next base: position 7,772 of record JAUYSA010000261.1, on the reverse strand, counting down.
TTCGGTCGTCGCATTCGCCGTCTCCTGCACGAACACCCGCCCGCCGAGCACGATCCACATCAGCAGCACACACAGCGCCAGCGTCAGCGCGATCTCGATCCGCCTCGTCAGAGGCCGACACCGCCCCTCTATGATCAGCAGCACATAAAGCGCGTTCGTCGCCGCCCAGTAGAGCAGCACCAGAGGCGCGCGCGTCGCGAGGAAATCCGCATCGAACGCGAACACGCCCGCCAGATGGTTCGTGCCCGCATACGTGGTCGCCCACCACGCCAGCGCAACCCACACGCCAACGCCCAGCAGCGCCAACCCAAGCCCCACCGCATACAGCGGCCGGTTGATATGATCGCGATCGACCAGCTTCGGCTTCCACGCCTCCTCCGCCGCCGGCCAGCGCAGCCGCACGAACGCCGCAACCATCGTCACCGTGACAAGAAACCCCGGCCACCAGAACGCGCCGAGCCCATAGCTCGTCCACCAGCCGCCAATCCAGTTCGGCGCGCCCGACTGCGCCGCCATCGGCAGCGTCGTCGCCCATTGCAGCGCAACGCCGATCAGCGACGTCCACGCGAACGCAACCGTCTGCTGCGGAGGAATGATTGGCACGCCCGGCGGATGATAGCGCGCCGCCACATCGTCTGGCCGCCCAAAGCCCTGCAACAGCTCCAGCGTCATCGCCTCGTCCGGCAACCGCCCGGCATCCGCCGCCCGTCCGCGCAGCTCCTCGCCCAGCAGCGCACGCAGCTCGAAGCCCACATCATCGCGCTGCTTTCTCGGCAGATGCTTCATCACATCGCCGACGTAAGCCGTAATCAATTCATCTGGTTTGGGAAATTGAGCGCTCATGGCGCAGCCTTCTTCCTGGATTTATCTTCGTCGATCAGCCCGTCGACGATGCCTGTAAGATTGCGCCAGCTCTGCGTGAGACTGGCAAACAGCGTCTCGCCCTGCGCGCTCAGCGTGTAATAGCGGCGCGGCGGGCCATCCTCGATCCGCCACTCGCTCACCAGCAGTCCCTGCCCCTCAAGCCGGCGCAGCAGCGGATAGAGCGTGCCCTCCTCGATCGTCATGCCGCGTGTCGCCAGCGCCTGCCGAAGCGAGTAGCCGTATTGCGCCGTGCGAAGTTGCGACAGCGTCGCCAGCATGATCACGCCACGACGAAGCTCCTGCTCCAGCTTCGCGCTGACCTCTTCGGGGCTGTCGGCCATCTACGGGATCCGCACAGTAACGTCGCCATTCGGGCCGGAGATCACGAACGTGTCGCCGGACTTCTTCCCCGCCGGATAGACGCCGCATGTTTCAATCAGCGTCTCGTTCGGCGTTGAGCACAGCTTGTCGCCCACGATCTTCCACACACCCGACGACGCCCCGCCCATGGCGGTGAACTTGCCGTCGGCGGCAAACTTCACGTCGATCTCCAGGTCCGGCAACACGATGACGACGCCATGCGCGATCACCGCCGCATAGGTATCCGCGTTGGCAGCCTGGGTCTGGGCAAGAGCAGGACCGCTGGCCAGCATCAGGCCGGACACAGCCGCCATGGGAAGGAAGCGCATCAGAAATGTCCTCTTGTAAGGCTTTTGCCTTGCTTATAGGTGTCTATGCACCTTGTTTAACACGACACATAGACTCACACAGTATAGGGGTCAAGCAAAATCCTTCGCGCGCCTGTAACCAGCGGCGCATGTCGTGCGAATGAGTTGGAACGCCCTCCCGGCTGCGCATTTTACATCCCAAGACCGTGAGCGCAGTCGATCCCGCGGATCGGCAAGACTAAAGTGATCGGCAAGACTAGGCTGCTCGTAAGAAGCCGTGCATTCGCCACCAAAAAGGACAGCGAGATGGACCTGAAGTTCCGCCGCAACCCGGATTACCAGTCACTCCGCGAGGAGATGACGCCCGAGCGCGCCTTCATGGACCGCCGCCACATCCTCACGGCCGCCGGCTTCCTCGGCGCGGGCTCGATCCTCGGCGCGCTTCCCGCCTGCTCCGAACCACAGCAGACGCCAGCTCCCGTCTCCGCTGGCGCCGGCGGCCATCCAGTTCCCGGCGCGGCCCTGAAAGCGAAGAAGACCGCCTACACCGTCGCCGACCAGGCATCGATCGAAGACGCCTTCACTGGCTACTGCAATTTCTACGAATTCGGTACGGGCAAGGAAGACCCGGCGCGCTACGCCAACCTGATGAATGTCTCACCGTGGGAGATCACCATCGAAGGCGAAACCGACGCGCCCGGCAAACTCGCGCTGAAAGACCTGATCGACTATTCGAAACTCGAAGAGCGCGTCTATCGCCACCGCTGCGTCGAAGCCTGGTCGATGGTCGTGCCATGGATCGGCGTGCCGATGGCCGACGTGATCAAGAAGCTGAAACCGAAATCGACCGCGAAGTTCGTTCAGTTCGAGACCTACCTGAACAAGAAGGAAATGCCCGGCGTCAACCGCCCCAGCCTGCGCTGGCCCTATGTCGAGGGTCTGCGCCTCGATGAAGCCATGAACGAACTCCCGCTGTTCGCTGTCGGCGCCTATGGCAAGGCCCTCGCGAAGCAGAACGGCGCGCCGCTGCGCACGGTCATCCCGTGGAAATACGGCTTCAAGGCCACGAAATCGATCGTGAAGATCCGCTTCCTCGCCGAACAGCCGGCCACCTCATGGAACAAGGCCAACGCCAACGAGTACGGCTTCTATTCGAACGTAAACCCCAACGCGCCCCACCCGCGCTGGAGCCAGGCCAGCGAACGCGTCATCGGCGGCAAGGGCGGCTTCAACGAGAAGCGCAACACCGACATGTTCAACGGCTACGAAAAACAGGTGGCCGCGCTCTATGCCGGCATGGACCTGAAGAAGAACTATTAGTCTATGCCGTTCCAACCGCCACGGTCTGTCATCCCGGCCGCAGCGACGAAGTCGCATAGAGCCGGGACCCATCTGTCAGCATGTTCGACTGTTGAGGGATGGGTCCCGGCTCTCGCTACGCTCGGCCGGGATGACAACCTCGCAAGCCGCTCCAGATTCGGCGACTGAACCCAATGGCCAACCCCTACCTCCGCGCATTCGGCAAGCACTGGATGAAGCCGCTCACGCTCATCGCGTTGATCGCGCCCTTCGCCTATCTCGCCGTGCTGTGGACGCTGATGCTGACTAACACCGACCCCTACATCATGGGGTTCAACCCGGTTCAGTGGACGCACCGCTACCTCGGCGACACCGCCATCCGCGTCCTGCTCGTCACGCTCGTCATTTCCCCAATTCGAGATATCACCGGCTGGCAGCCCATCGCCCTCATCCGCCGCCGCATCGGTCTCGCGGCGTTCTTCTACGCCTTCCTCCACATGCTCGCCTATCTCGGCCTCGACCGTGAATGGTCACTCGCCAAGCTCTGGGAAGACGTGATGCTGCGCACCTACATCATGCTCGGCATGGCATCCCTCGTCCTGATGATCCCGCTCGCCGTCACCTCGACCAACGGCATGATCCGCCGCCTCGGCCGCAAGACGTGGGATCGCCTGCACTGGCTCATCTACCCCCTCGCCATCTTGGCGGTCGCGCACAACCTGCTGATGGTCAAACTCATCGACGGCGACCCCACCATCCACGCCGTCATCCTCGCGGCCCTCCTCCTCTGGCGCTTAGGCCGCTTCGGCCTGAAGCGCCTGAAGCCCGCGCAAGCCGCGACGTAGCCCCTTCCACCGCCCGACGGCGTCATTCCCGCCGCAGCAGCGAAGCTGCGGAGAGCGGGAACCCAGGGGCGACGTACACCGCTCTCTCAACCCCTGGCTTCCGGCTCGCGCGCTTCGCGCGCGTCCGGAATGACGAGATGGACAGTTCAAACCCGTTGCGCATGGTGGTAATGTCCCCGCGTCGAATTAGGGGGATCACATGCGCTTCGCTGGTTTTCTTCTCGCCTCAATCGCCATCGCAGCCTGCACCCCAAAGCCCGAGACAGACGCCGAGCTCGCAACCCGCGCGGGCGCGCCGCTGTTCACCGGCATGGGCGAATTCCATCGCGCCATCGACACGAAAGACCCCGGCGCGCAGCGATACTTCGATCAGGGCATGGTCCTCGCCTTCGGCTTCAACCACGCTGAATCGATCCGCTCCTTCCGCGCGGCCCAGCACCTCGATCCGTCATGCGCCATGTGTTACTGGGGCGAAGCTCTGGCCACCGGCCCGAACATCAACGTGACCGCCAAGGGCAAGGCGATCATGTCGGACGACGAACAGCGCGCAGCCTATGTCGCGCTCGAAAAAGCCCGCGCCGTCATGAAGACCAAGCCCGAGATCGAACGCGACCTGATCGACGCGCTCGGCAAGCGCTACGCGGCGGGCGGAACCGCCGATCGCGAGCCGTTCGACCGCGCCTACGCCGAAGCGCTCGGCGCGCTCGTGCAGAAATATCCCGAAGACGATGATATCGCCGCCATGTATGGCGAGGCGTGGATGAACACCATGCCGTGGAATTACTGGTCAGACGCGACCACGCCCCGGCCGGAGATCGTCCCCGTCATCGCCACACTCGAAAAAACCATCGCGCGGAGCCCGAAACATCCGCTGGCGCTCCACCTCTACCTCCACGCGATGGAAGCCTCCGCCGACGCCGCAAAGGCCGAAGCTGCCGCGGACACGCTCTACACGCTGGTGCCCGGCTCAGGCCATCTCGTGCATATGCCCTCGCACATCTTCTGGCGCGTCGGCCGATACAACGACGCGGCGCAAGCCAATATCGATGCCGCGGAAGTCGACGAAGCCTATATCGCCCAGTGCAACGCGCAGGGCTTCTATCCCGCGCTGTACTATCCTCACAATATCCACTTCCTCTGGTCCGCCGCCTCGATGCAGGGCCAGAGCAAGGTGGCGATCGAAGCCGCGCGCAAGCTCGCCGCCAATGTCAGCCTCGAACAGATCGACCAGTTCCCAACGATCGAATTCTTCAAGACCGTGCCACTGCTATCGCTCGTGCAGTTCGCCCATTGGGACGAAATCCTCGCCGAGCCGCAGCCACGCGCAGACCTCGGCTATTCCAATGCCATCTGGCGCTATGCACGCGGCGTCGCACTAGCCAACAAGGGCGACGTCAAGGGCGCGAAGGCCGAGCTCGCCGCACTCATCCCGCTGAAGTCCAACCCGAAAGTCATGGTACTTGATGGCAACGACTATCCCGCAAGCGCCCTCCTCCAGATCGCCGACGACCTGCTGCAAGGCGAGATCGCGCTCGCTGCCGCCGACACCAAAACCGCCATCGCGAAATTCTCCGCCGCTGTCGCCGGACAGGACCTGCCCCCCTACACCGAGCCGCCCTTCTGGTATTACCCCACCCGCCAGTCGCTCGGCGCCGCGCTCCTGAAGTCAGGCAAGCCAGCCGAAGCGCAGGCCGTCTTCGAGAAAGACCTCCAGCAATACCCGCACAATGGCTGGTCCACCTCCGGCCTGATCGACGCGCTTGAGGCACAGGGCAGACAAGACGAAGCCGCCATGCACCGGGAACACTTCACGCCGATGTGGCAGTTCGCCGACGTCAAACTCAAAGGCTCCCGCATCGCCGACTCGCCAATCTGAGCCGCGTCCATCACGCCGCGTCGATCTTCGTCATCGTTCCGGGTAAACACCCAAGCGCGCTCTACACAGCGACACACCCGGAACAGACCCGATGAAGCCTCGCGAACTGATCAGCACGGCCAAAGTGCCCGGCGGCGTCGAACTTCGCCTCATCCGGCATGACGACGACTATGTAATCATGCTCGACGCCAACGAGCTGATGAACAGCCGTCTCGGCGGTTCCGAAGAAGCGCTGGCTGTCATGACGTGCGAGCGCCTGCGCAAGGGCGCGGACCCGCATCTCCTCATCGGCGGCTACGGCATGGGCTTCACCCTGCGCGCCGCACTGGCCGTTCTCGGGCCAGCCGCAAAGGTGACAGTGGCCGAACTCGTCCCCGAAATCATCGACTGGGCGCGCGGCCCCATGGCCAAGCTCACCGCCGGCTGCCTCGACGATCCGCGCGTTCACCTGCTCCCGGGCGACGTCGCCGCAGCAATCAATTCCGTCACGAAGCGCTACGACGCCATCCTGCTCGATGTCGATAATGGCCCCTCCGGCCTCACCCGCGCCGCCAATGACGGGCTCTATTCGATGCGAGGCCTAGCTGCCGCAAAGGCTGCGCTGAAGCCCGGCGGCATACTCGCAATCTGGTCAGCCGCGCCCGACGCCGCCTTCACGCGCCGCCTGCAGAAAGCAGGCTTCACCGTCGACGAAGTCACCGTGCGCGCACGCAGCAACGGCAAGGGCCCGCGCCATGTGATCTGGTTCGCCGGACTAAGCTGACGCGATCAACCGCGCCGCGCCGCCGCGATTTTCGCGACATCGATCTTCTGCATCGTCATCATCGCCTCGAACGCGCGCTTCGCTTCATCGCCGCCCGCCGCCATCGCCTCGGTCAGCACGCGCGGCGTGATCTGCCACGAGACGCCCCACCTGTCCTTGCACCAGCCGCATTCGCTCTCCTGCCCGCCATTGCCCACAATCGCGTTCCAGTAGCGGTCCGTCTCTTCCTGATCTTCGGTCATGATCTGGAACGAGAACGCCTCGCTCTGCTTGAAAACGTCGCCGCCATTCAGCCCGATGCACGGTATGCCCACGACAGTGAAATCCACCGTCAGCACATCGCCCTTCCTGCCGCCTGGAAAGTCGCTCGGCGCACGATGCACTGCGCCCACCGAAGTGTTCGGAAACACCTCCGCATAAAACCGCGCGGCCGCCTCGGCCTCACTCGCATACCAGATGCAGATCGTGTTCTTGTTCATCTTCCCGCCTCGTTTCCATCATGGGCAAGCGAATAACCGCTCACATATACCCGCGTTCCCGCACAATCGCCGCCTTGACCTTCAAGTAGCCACATCGCGTTATAGGCGACCGAGTATCACGGACACGCATATGGCTCCTTCGACAAATGTAGCGCGAGCACGCCTGCCGAGTCTTGCCGCCGCGTTTGGCGGAGGCGGCGTTATCGGCGTGCTGGGCGGATTGATCGGCCTTGGCGGCGCAGAGTTCAGGCTTCCTCTGCTGATCAGCGGCTTTCGATTTGCTGCGCTGGAGGCTGTGATCCTCAACAAAGCGATGAGCCTCGTCGTCGTGGCGAGCGCACTTCCATTCCGTATGACCACAGTACCCCTGTCAGACATCGCGGGGCACTGGAGCATCATCGTCAACCTCCTTGCCGGGAGCCTTGCGGGCGCATGGTTTGGCGCGGGATGGGCGACACGGCTAAAGTCGGAAACGCTTTACCGCGTTATTGCCGCGCTGCTGGTCGCGATCGCCGGCGTACTGATGCTCGGCCACGATACAGAGGCTGCTGGCCGCTCGCTTATTGATGGCCAGCTGCAGGCGGTTGCCGGCGTCGTCGCCGGATTTGGCATCGGCGTTGTGGCGTCTCTCATGGGCGTCGCCGGTGGAGAGCTGTTGATACCCACGATCATCCTGTTGTTCGGTGCGGACGTGAAACTGGCAGGAAGCCTGTCTCTCGCCATCAGCCTGCCAACAATGATTGTTGGGTTCGCCCGATACAGCCGCGACCAAACCTTCGCGGTGATTGGCCGGAATCGCACCTTCCTCCTTGTGATGGCTGCGGGGTCCATCGTTGGCGCGTTCATCGGGGCGCAGTTGATCGGCGTGATACCGTCCACAATCTTACTGCCTGTGCTCGCACTGATCTTGATCGTCAGCGCGGTGAAGATCTGGGGGCACAAATAGTCCCGGCGGAGGAAATCTGACTGTGGACTGAC
>JAUYSA010000449.1 GCA_030696545.1 Hyphomonadaceae bacterium | reverse complement strand
TTGGAGGGACAGAGCTGAAGCATCACGGACGGCGCGCGCCGGTCCCAATGAGAGCGCGTATCTGGAAGCGGACCTTCAGGTCCGCGTTCCCCGCGAAGGCGGGGATCCAGACTTGTTGAACAAGAACCGGCGCGAAGCGCGCAAGACTGGACCCCCGCCTTCGCGGGGGACGCGGTGGAGAGATCATGCTCGCAACTCTCTCATCGTCCTTCCGGACACGCGCAAAGCGCGTGAGCCGGAACCCAGGGGCTGCGAGCACGGTGTGAGCAACACCTGGGTTTCCGCTTTCGCGGGAATGACACCGTTGGGAAGCGGCGAGACGGCACGGCGCGCCGTAGCCAAGCGAAGGCGGCAGGGCGAACACTCGAACCGATTTAGAAAAGCATCAACTCGGCGGCGGCCCACTCATGAAGCTCTCCACCAGCGACCCGGCCAGCATCCGCCAGCCATCCACCAGCACGAAGAAGATCAGCTTGAACGGCAGAGAGATCGTCACCGGCGGCAACATCATCATGCCCATCGCCATCAGGATCGACGACACGACAAGGTCGATCACCAGAAACGGCAGGAACACCATGAAGCCGATCTCGAACGCACGCTTCAGCTCCGAGATCATGAAAGCCGGGGCGAGCACATGAAACGGCGCCGTCTCGGCGCTCTGCAGGTTCTCGATCTTCGCCATGTTGGCAAACAGCGCCACGTCTTCCGCGTTGGCATGGCGGCCCATGAATTCCTGAATCGGGCCCAGCACGCGCGGGATCGCTTCTTCCAGCGTGATCGCCTCGGCCATGTAGGGCTGGATGCCCGCCTCGTAGGACGCCTGGAAAGTCGGGGCCATGACGAAAGCGGTCAGGAACAGCGACAGCGAAATCACCACCGAGTTGGGCGGCGCGTTCTGCAGGCCGATGGCTGTGCGCAGCAGCGACAGCACAACCACGATCCGCACGAACGATGTCGTCATGACGAGGATCGACGGCGCCAGCGACAGCACCGTGATTGCCGCCACCATCTGCACGATGCCCGAGGTGAGCCCCTGCCCGGTGCCCAGATCAACCGAGATCGTCTGCGGCAACGCCTCAGGCGTGATCAACGCAACAAGGCCGATCGCTGGCAGAAGACGAAGCGCGCGTGTGATGGTTGGCGTGATCATTGGCCTGATCCGTCTTTCGGCTGGTCCGGCGCAATCGGCTTGAACGCTGGCGGCGCATCGCGCGTGGCGATCAGCGTGTCGCCCGTCGGCGCGAGGCAGATCAGATGTTCGCGCTCGCCCCAGCGCACCACGGCAAGCTTGCGCCGCATGTCGAGCGAGCGCCACTCCGTCACCTTGAGATCGGTTGAAACGGCGCCGGCCTTCAGCCCGATCCGGCTGCCATACTTGCGCAGCAGCCACGTGCCGCCGAGCAGCAGTCCCAGCACGAACGCCAGGGCGGCAATGGCCTTGAGAATCGAGAGCAGGTCCATGTTCGGACGCCAAGCTGCGGCCATTCGGGCCGGTTTCTTGGTTAATCCATCGGAAATGCCGGTAAACGGAGTGTTAACGAGCCCGTCACGATTTTAAGGGGGCCTTAATCAAACAGGTCAAATCTGCCTAGTGAAAGGCGGCGATTCCCATGGCGGATCCTACCCAGATGTCGGTCTTCTCGCTGATGAAGGCGCGCCTGCAAATGCTGGGCGAACGCCAGAAAGTCATCGCGCAGAACGTCGCCAACGTGTCGACCCCCGGCTATGTGCCGAGCGACATCAACCAGGAAGCCTTCTCTGCGACCTTGCAGCGCATGGGCGGGAAAGGCTCCGGCGCAGCGGGCCCGGCGCGCACCGCGATGGTCGCAACCCAGGCCGGCCACATGTCCCCTGCCGCATCCGGCGGCGGCGCGCAGATGGCCACAACGAAATCGCCCGACTCCGAAACCACGCTCGACGGCAATGCCGTCGTGGTCGAGGAGCAGATGATGAAGATCGCCGAAACCCGAATGGATTTCGAGACCATGGTTGGCCTGTACCAGAAGAGTCTGGGCCTGCTGCGGATGGCTTCGCGCGCACCTGGTCGGTGAGCTGAAGCCTGTAGGAGATACGCATGTCATCAGACCTCATGTCCGCCATGGGCGCGGCCGCAACGGGCCTGCGCGCGCAGACCGTGCGCATCCGCATCTCGGCCGAGAACCTCGCGAACGCAGACACCACGGCGGCAACGCCCGGCGGCGACCCATACCGCCGCAAGGCTCCCGTCTTTCGCACCTATTACGACCGCGAAATCGGCGCCGACACGGTGAAGGTCACGGGCTCGCGCGAAGACAAATCGCCTTTCCAGGAGAAGTACGATCCGTCCCATCCCGCCGCCGACGCACGGGGCTACGTCAAGACTTCAAACGTCTCCACCCTCATCGAAATGGCGGACCTTCGCGAAGCGCAGCGCGCCTATGAGGCCAACCTCAACGTGATCGAGTCGAGCCGCGCGATGATGCTCGGCGTTGTCTCGCTGCTGAAAGCGTAGGGGTAGCTAGATGTCTGATCTCGGTCTTTCAGCGGTCAAGGCCTATGGCGGCGTCGCCCAGACGCTCGGCGGAATGGCGGGCGGCAAGGAATCCGGCGGCATATCCGGCGCTGGCTTCGGCGACATCCTCAACACAGCCGTTGGCTCGCTCAGCAGCGCCGGAAACGCAGCTGAAACAGCCGTCACAAACGCCGCCATGGGCCGCGGCGATCTGGTCGACGTCGTTACCGCCGTCGCCGCCGCCGAAGCGACGATGGAAACCGTGATCGCGGTGCGTGACGAAGTGATCAAGGCGTACCAGGAAATCATGCGTATGCCGATCTAGGGCGCTTAGGTGCCTGGCCGAGATCGCCTGCAATTTCTGACTCTGATCTGGGCAGAACGCTTGAAGTGAAACGCGGCCGACGCCAAGTCGGGATCGCTACTGCCAACGCGCGGCACAGGCTTGGCCCACGCCCCCACCCCGGGGGGACTGGGGGGGCGCCGTTGTCCGGCCAGTTCGACGTTGACGTGAGATGTTTGACACCGCGCGCGATGTCTCTCGCTGATTACAGCAAGCATTTGCAGGCGCCGCTTGCTGAACCCTAGTGGAAGTCGCGTGATTTCGGCAGCACGCGCACATTCCGGGGATGACGCTGCATTCCCGGCTGAGCGCCTTGAGGCTGGTTGCCCATGCTGCGCGGATACTGCGGATGCTTCACCTCGTCAGCGCGCGTCAGCTCTGGCTCGATCGGCTGGTAGTCCTCTGACAAACGCTCCAGCTCCGCCGTGCGATCGATCACCCGCGAGCCCATCAGGTGGGTCACGCCCTCCTTGCTACGCTGGACCCGCCCTTCCACCAGCATCAGCCGCGCACCCATCGTCTGTGCTCGAAACTTCTCGAAATCCCGCGCCCACAACAGCACGTTCGAGATGCCGGTCTCATCCTCAAGCGTGATGAAGATCGCCTTGCCCTCACCCGGCCGCTGCCGCACCAGCACGATGCCGGCCGTGCGCACGCGTTGACCATTCCGCGCTGCCGAAGTCTCGGCGCATGTGAGAATTCCTTCCTGCTCAAACATCGCCCGCAGGACCTGCATGGGATGGGACTTCAGGGAAAGACGAGCCGTCTGGTAATCCGCAGTCACATGCTCACCGAGCGGCATAGGCGGCAGATCCGCATCAGGTTCATCGCCCAACTCCTGAACGGCTGCCGCCGCAAACAATGGAAGCATGTGATCATCCGGCAACCGCCGAACTTCCCACAATGCCTGCCGCCGATCCTGCTGCAGCGACTGGAAAGCATCCGCATCCGCAAGCTTGCGCAGGAAAGGCGACGAAACCCGTCCGCGCTCGCGCATGTCAGATACGCTGGCATAGCCGGGGCCACGACGCGCGACCAACGCATTCGCCTCGTTCTCCTTCACACCATCAAGCTGGCGAAATCCAATGCGCATCGCCATCGCCCCATCATCCCGGCGTTCAAGCGAGTTGTCGTAGTGACTGAAATTGACATCCACGGGACGTATCTCCGTTCCATGCTCCTGCGCATCACGCACGATCTGCGCCGGCGCATAGAAACCCATCGGCTGCGAGTTAAGCAAAGCAGCCGCGAAAGCAGCCGGGTGATATTTCTTGATCCACGAGGACACGTAAACCAGCTGCGAGAAGGCAGCCGCATGGCTTTCCGGAAAGCCGTATGAGCCGAACCCCTTGATCTGCGCGAAACAGTTTTCCGCGAATTTGGCATCATAGCCTCGCGCGATCATACGCTTCACCATCAGATCTTCGAACTGACCGATGGTGCCTACGTTACGGAAAGTCGCCATCGCCTTGCGCAGGCCATTCGCCTCCTTGCTCGTGAACTTCGCAGCCACCATTGCAAGCCGCATGGCCTGTTCCTGAAAAAGGGGCACGCCCTTTGTCTTGTTGAGAACATTGTACAACTCGTCGGGCGGACCATGCTCTGGCGAGGGAGCGGGATAGACGACCTTCTCTTCGTTATTTCGCCGCTTGAGATAGGGATGGACCATGTTGCCCTGGATAGGTCCGGGGCGAACAATCGCGACCTCAACCACAAGGTCGTACATCATGCGCGGCTTCATCCGCGGCAGCATGTTCATCTGCGCGCGGCTCTCGACCTGAAATACGCCCAGGGAATCCCCTCTGCACAGCATATCGTAAACAGCCGGATCCTCAGGAGGAAAGTCAGCGAGTCCGTATCTCTTTCCACCATGCTGATGGATGAGATTTCGCGCCTTGCGTATGCACGTCAGCATCCCAAGAGCGAGGACATCGACCTTCAGCAGGCGCAGTTCATCAATGTCATCCTTGTCCCATTCAATGAATGTGCGATCATCCATTGCGGCGTTGCCGATAGGAACAAGCTCATCCAGACGGCCGCTGGTAAGAACAAATCCCCCAACATGCTGAGAGAGGTGGCGGGGAAATCCCAGAAGACGATTGGCAAACCCCAGCGCAGAATGAAGCACAGGGTTATCCAGATCGAGTCCCGCTTGTTGCAACTGGGTCCTTCGCAGCCCCTCACCCCAACTTCCCCAGACAAGCCCTGATAGTCTTGCTGTCACATCATCAGTCAGGCCCAGCACCTTGCCGACTTCACGCATGGCGCTGCGGGGGCGATAATGGATGACGGTCGCCGCAATGCCTGCCCGCTCACGGCCATAACGGTTGTAGATGTGCTGAATGACCTCCTCACGCCGTTCGTGCTCGAAATCGACGTCGATATCGGGTGGTTCATGACCACGATCTGCTGACAGAAAACGCTCGAACAGCACATCAAAAGTGGCCGGGTTCACCGACGTGATTCCCATCACATAACACACGGCAGAATTGGCAGCTGACCCACGACCCTGGCAGAGAATTCCCATGTTTTCCGCGACTCGCACGGTATCGAAGATAGTGAGAAAATACTGCGCCATCCCGCGCTTGCGGATAAACTGGAGCTCCTTACGCAGAAGCCGCTTCACCTTTTTTGGAATGCGCCAATTGTATTTCACGCCTGCAAAGAACCACACACGATTCTCGAGATAATCCTGATCGTTCCAGCCGGGCGGCACTGGCTCTGGCGGGTACTCGTATTGCAGCTGCTTCAGATCGAAATCGATCAGCTGTAGCAGCACTTGCGTCTGTTCGATCGCTTCAGGCGCATGCCTGAAAAGCCGCGCCATCTCCTGAGCACCCTTCAGATGACGCTCGGCATTTGACTCTAGCAGACGCCCGGCGTCCTCGATTTTTACACCCTCGCGAATACAGGTCATCATGTCCTGCAGACTGCGTTGATCGGGCTTGTCGTATAAAACATCGTTGGTCGCTATGAACGAAACCCCCGCCTGGGCAGCTACGCGTTTCAGCTTGGCTATACGGCGTGCATCAGCGCCGCGACGATGCATCGTGGCGCCAAGCCACATCGTCGCCTTCAGCTTTATGCGCAGCAGCATATCGGCCAGCCCTTCGAGATCTTCGCCTGGCATAACGATCAGCAGCAGATCGTTAGAGCGGCCAAGAAGATCATCGAGTTCGAGAAGACACTCGCCCTTTGTCGCTCTTTTCGCATCAGGCTGCGGCCGGAGATTGCCTTTGGTGAGAATGCGACAGAGATCCCCCCAACCCGCGCGATTGGCAGGATAGGCGATAATGTCGGGCGAGCCGTCCGTGAAAACCAGTCTTGCGCCGACAACAAGCCTGAAATCCTTTGCCTGCTGTTGCAGCTGCGGCTGGCTCTGTTTCAGTTCCTGTTCCCCAGGATGCTCGCTCCAACTGATCTCACCGGGGGAACCGCCGTCTCTTACTTTTGTAGGAGCCGGGAGCCCGTCTTCGCGCAAACGTTTTAGCGCGGCCCAAGCACGCACTACACCGGCAAGTGTGTTGCGATCAGCAACCCCGAGTCCCGTATGACCCAGACGTAGCGCCTGAAGCACCATGTCCTGACCCGACGACGCGCCACGCAGGAAAGAGAAATTTGTAGCTGCCACCAGTTCCGCATAAGCAGCAGCGCACTGCGACGACGCTTTTTCCCTCGCAGCAAAAGCCACTACATTGCTGCTCTGATAACGCTCCCTCATGCAAATACCCCGTGCATGAACCAGTCGGGTTGTGGCGTTTCCCTGCTGTAGAGGCCGGCGCGGAAGAGCCAGAAGCGGCGGCCTTCGGAGTCTTCGATGCGGTAATAGTCGCGCGTGAGGGCATCCGGCTTCAGCCACCATTCGGGAGCGATACGCTCGGGGCCTTCGGCGCGCGCAACGTGATATTCGCGACGGCGCCATGAGAATTTTCGTGGAGGACCATCGGGCACTTCGGCCATGGTGATACGGATCAGCTGGGGCGGGTCGA
>JAUYSA010000364.1 GCA_030696545.1 Hyphomonadaceae bacterium | reverse complement strand
TGTCTCGTAAGCCGCGCCCGCCATGATGAAGCCAAACGAGTGCAGCGGATAGGACGGGTTCGGAACGAGGATCGTATCCCCCGGCGCCGCGATCGCTTGAGCCAGGTTCGCAAAGCCCTCTTTCGAGCCCAGCGTCACCACGACTTCCTTCGCCGGGTCCAGCTTCACGCCAAACCGGCGGTCGTAATAAGCCGACAGCGCCTTGCGCAGCCCCGGAATGCCCCGGCTCGCCGAATAGCCATGCACGTCCGGCTTGCGCGCCGTCTCGCACAGCTTCTCGACAATGTGCGGCGGCGTCGGAAGGTCGGGATTGCCCATGCCGAGGTCAATGACATCCGCGCCATTGGCGCGCAGCCCTGCCTTGGTCACGTTCACCTGCTCGAAAACGTAAGGCGGCAGGCGCCTGATCTTGTGGAAATCCAACATCATTGTCGGTTCACCTGTATCGGACCCGCCGGGTCTCGCCACCTATGGGTAGAGACGGGCTGGGTAAAGGATTCTGTAAAGCCGTATCGTGACGGCCGCTAAGGGGCAAATTTTAGCTGGAAGAGGGCAGTTTTGAGGAGGCGGCTATCGCCCTGGCTTTACCGGGGTTGTCGCCGCCGCCGGGGCCGGTTTGTCCGGGGTCCCGCAATCAGCCTTCCTCTCTTCCACGCAGGCGCGCCATTGCGCAGCCCTAGCTCGGACGTCCTCATCCGAGCTGATCGCACCCTGCGCATTCAGCGCGGCTTCCATCTGCGCCGCCTGATTTTTAAGGGCTGCAGCCTGCCTGTCCGATTGCACGCGGGTGCTGCTGATGGCTCGTGTCTGCGGAATTTCAGACAGCTCAGGATAGCCCTCGCCTTTGACTTCGATGGCCTTTTGCTCGAACCAGTCCGGCGAGATCTGGGAGATCGCCTGCTGTTGCATGATATCGGCGCACCCGCCCAGTAGGGCTACGCCGCTGATACCTGCCGCAATGATCGCCATCTGGCGTAACATGCTACACTTCCGGTTGCGGGCGATGAGCCACGCGATTGCGCTTGTTGACGTTACTACCTAGTGACAGTCGGCCAGTTTGGCGAGCGGGAGTTTCACCGCCGTCCGGCTGAAGGGTCACTGAACAGAAAGCCAGAGCCATGCCGAAAACCGGGGGAAATCCTCCCGAAGACGCCACGAAGGACGCTCAAAAAGCGCCCGGAAGTGAGCAAGCGGGCACGGACTTTTCGGAAATCAGCTTCCAGAGGCTCGGCCAGAAGATCGCCGATCTCAGTCGTGAACTTTCCGACATAACCAAGCTCGCCGGAACGGCCGCCCCCCGCCAGCTCGAACTCGAAGCCGCAACCTCCGCCTTCAAGTCGCTGGCCGAGGCCTATTCCAAACAACCCGAAGCGTTCAACAACGCCCAGCTCGACCTGTTCGGCCGGCACTCGGAAGCGCTCCAGGAAATGTCCGCCGGTTTCCCGTCAATGATCGCCGACGCAGACCCGCGCTTCGCGGATGCCGCCTGGCGCGAGAACCCCTTCTTCGACTTCATCCGCCGGATATATCTCGCCCAGTCGAGCTGGGCCGAAGGCCTCGCCTGGAACGCGCCCGGTCTTTCCGAAACCGAACGCCGCCGCGCCGCCTTTTTCATCAAGCAGGCGACCGCCGCCATGGCGCCGTCCAACATGCTGATGGGCAACCCGAAAGCGCTCAAGGCGCTATTCGACACTGACGGCCAGTCCGTACAACGCGGCCTCACCCAGCTACAGGATGATTTCAACAGCGGCCGCGGCCGCATCTCGCCGACACAGTCTGATCCCGACGCTTTCGAACCCGGCCGCAACCTGGCCGTCACGCCCGGCGAAGTCGTGCTGCGCAACCCGCTGATCGAACTCCTGCGTTATCACCCCACCACGAAGACGGTGCGCGAAAGCCCCGTCCTGATCTTCCCGCCATGGATCAACAAATACTACGTGCTCGACCTCACGCCCGCGAACTCTCTCGTCGCATGGCTGCGCGATCAGGGTTTCACCGTTTACATGGTCTCGTGGCGGTCCGCCGATGACGAGACTGCGTCATTCGGCTGGGATGAATACCTGAAGTTCGGCGGCCGCGCCGCGCTCGACTGGGTTCACGACGAACACGAAGCACCCGTCAACGTCGCCGGCTATTGCGTCGGCGGCGCCCTTGCCTCGATCCTCGCCGCCAGAATGGCCGATGCCAAAGACGATCGCATGGCCTCGCTCACGCTTCTTGCGGCGCAGACCGATTTCTCGGAACCCGGCGACCTCGGCCTCTTCATCGACGACAGCTCAATCGGCGGCATCGAACAGCTGATCACCGATGCAGGTGGCGTCATGCCCGGCGAAGCCATGCGCGACGCCTTCAACCTACTGCGCCCGGAAGACCTGATCTGGCGCTATGTCGAAGACCGCTACCTGCTGGGCAACGAAGCGAAAGCGTTCGACCTGCTCTACTGGAACTCCGACCAGACCAACCTGCCCGGCCCCCTTCACGTAACCAGCCTCCGCCGCCTCTATCTCGATAACGCGCTGGCGAAAGGCACGTTCACAGTCGAAGGCAAGACAATCGACTTGCGCAGCATCAGGACCCCGGTCTTCATTCACGCCGCTCGCAAGGATCACATCTCCCCGTTCCAGTCGGTCTATAAGGGCGTGAAACTCTTCAGCGGCGACGTCACCTTCCTGCTCGCTGACTCCGGCCACATCGCTGGCGTCGTGAATCCTCCGGCCGCCAACAAATACCGCTACTGGATCAGCGACATCCTCCCCCCCGGCAGCGATGGCTGGATGGCCTACGCCAAGGAACACCCTGGCTCCTGGTGGCCTCTCTGGTCAGACTGGCTCCAGTCCCGCTCCGGCGAAGACGTCCCGCCCCCCAAACCCAGCATCGGCGCCAAACCCGCCCCCGGCAGCTACGTCCTCGAAACGCTGGAAACAATCCGCACCAAGCGCGGCGCTTAGCCGGAATCCAGAGGCCACCCCCACAATCGTCATTCCGGACACGCGCCAAGCGCGTGAGCCGGAACCCAGGGGCCGCGCCCGTAATTTGTCATCCCGGAAGCGCGAAGCCCAAGAAGGCAGCAATGGCCGGGACCCATCGCGCAAGTACGACAACCGAAAATGGCTCCCGGCTCTCCGCTTCGCTGCGGCCGGGATGACAAGCTCTGGTGATCACGAGATTGGGGGATAGAGCGACATCGAATTCGTAGGACGGCCAAAATTCTTCGCCCACGAATTCAATCACCTAGCCAGAAAGAATGGGGGATAGCGCCCTCCAGATTCAACCGGGCCCTGAGCCGGGGTTATTCTCCAACCCATGACACGACACAAACACGCGCACACTGGACTGGTAATCCCGCCGCTTCCTCAGCTTTTGCTGACAGCGGTGCTGCGCGTATT
>JAUYSA010000354.1 GCA_030696545.1 Hyphomonadaceae bacterium | reverse complement strand
GGATGTTAAAGCGGGCGACGTCGTGAAACAGGGCGACCTCCTAGGTCTCTCCGGCGCCACCGGCCGCGTCACCGGACCCCACCTTCACTGGGGCCTGAAATACCGCAACGTCTTCTCCGACGACCGCGGCACAGACATCTGGCTAGACCCGATGCTGCTGATGAACCTCAAGGCGCCGGCGTAGGCTCGGAACGCTCTTCCCCCGCAAAGCGGGGGAAGTACCCCGAAGGGGGGATGGGGGCGAGTTCCGAGGGGATTCCCTCTCACCCGGCCAGTTCTCCCGCTCTCCACAAAACCCACCATCGTCATTCCTGCGAAAGCAGGAACCCAGGGGCTTCAAGCGTGATACATGCCGCCCCTGGGTTCCCGCTCTGCGCGCTACGCGCTCCGGCGGGAATGACGGCAGAGCAGATGACAAGCATCATGCTTGCAGGCATCCTCCCGACATCAGGGAAAGGGGACCCCGCATGGCCGAAACGAAAACCAAAGCCACCAAGGTCAGCGTCAAGGACTTCATCGCCAAAGTCCCGAACGAAACCCGCCGCGCTGACGCGCAGACGCTGGTAAGACTGTTCGAGAAAGTCTCGGACTGGAAGGCCACGATGTGGGGCCCCACCATCGTCGGCTTCGGCAAGTACAGCTACACCTACGACAGTGGCCACGCGGCAAAAATGTGCGTGTTGGGCTTCAGCCCGCGCTCAACCAGCCTTGTGATCTATAGCGGGATCAATGCGGAAGAAACCGCGCCGCTCCTGAAGGCCCTAGGCAAGCACAAGGTCTCGAAAGCCTGCATCTACATCAAGAAGCTGGCCGACGTGGACATGGCCGTCCTCGAAAAGCTTTTGAAGGCGGGCCTCGTCACCACCAAAAAGCTCTGCAAGGAGAAAGGCTGGCCCATCGCCGCCAGCTGACGGTCAGCCAAGCTTGCCTCCCGGCCTATCCACGGTAAGGGTGGAGCAGGGGCGCAAGTCGAAGGACGTATCATGAAGTTCATCATGGCCTGCGCCGCGAGCCTCTCTGCGCTCGCTCTTTCGGCCTGCGGAATGATGGGCGGCAATGAAGGCCCCGCGCCGGATTCCCCCGCCGCCCGCGCGCCCGCTGCTCTCCCCCCGCCCATGTCGCCCGCGCCCGCCACGGCCGCAGCAACACCCGCCGCGCCCCAGCCGGAAGACCTACCGGCCGTCTCGGCGGACAAGGTAAAATGCATCCCGCCCTTCGTGCTACAGACGGTCGAGAAAGCCGGCGCGTCAGAGCCCCGCTGCGTCGCCCCGACCGAAGCCCCCAAGCCGAACTAGACCGACAATCCGTCCGGCGCCACGTCGGCCAGCGCGCTCATCATCTCCGGCGTCGCCGGAATGATCTTCCGTGTCTCCAGGTTCAGCGCGATCGCCACCGCCTCGCTCGTACACCACGCCTCGCCACTGTCCGGATCGAGGATCCAGTGGACGAACGAATGCGTCTTCTCCTTCTGGAAGCCTCGGCCCGAGCGGACCACGAAGCGATCGCCCGCACGCGGCCAGCGGCGATAGGCCAGCCGGTATTCCAGCACCGCCCCGCCCATCCGCACGGTCTCGCCCCGCGCCTCGGCTTGGCTCGCCAGCTGCTCGCGCCAAGGCCGCAACAGATGCCCGATCGAATCCGACACCCGCCCGATAAAGAACTCAGGCAGCATCACGCCATTGAGGTCGCACTGTCCCGGCAGAACCACCCCGCGCCCGATCACGGGCGCTGACACCGCATCAGCATCTGCCATCGTCGCCGTCGCGCGGGGCGCCACGCCAAGGTCGATTGATCGTGGCGCACATGCCGCTGGCGCTTCGCCCTTCAGCCCCTCCAGCTTCGCCCGCGCCACTTTCGACCACGGAAAGGCAAGGCCGGTCGACACATCGATATGGTCCACCCAGGTTCTGTAAGCCGCGCTCGGTTCTCCACTCTTGTGGTTGGTCTGCTGATACAGCAGCACCGAGCTGTCGCTGATCTCCAGCACGCACGCCGACATCACCAGCGGCTCGCCCGGCTTCGCCTCGCGCATGAACCGTATGTGCTGGTCGCGCGGACGCAAAGTGGATGGCCCGTCCTTCCGGAAGGCGTGATGCAGCCCCGCCACATGCGCGAACTCGGCCAGCCCCTCCATCATCTTCGCAACGTAGAAGCGCACATTCATGTGCCCCATCTCGTCGCATTCCCACGTGTTGATGCTCCCGCGATAGACTTCGATCATTCACGCACCTTCCACGTCACCTTCACGCTCGCGCAGCTCGGCACGCCCATGCGGACGGTTCCGTCATACGCTCCGTCCAGCACCAGCATCCCCGCCTGCGCCGCGCCTATCATATTCGCCGTGACCTCGGGCAGATCCACCTTCGCGCGCCGATCCCAGGTCGTATGCGGCTGCCCCGCATGTTTGCCGATGCCGACATAGACGAACCGCCGCGTCTTGCCCTCGGTCCGCACGAAGTCGCCAAGAAAGCGCCAGCCCGTCTTGCCTTCCTCCAGCCGCGCCGGAACCTTGAACACGATAGTCTTGCCGGTGGAGACGGTCGGATCAACGATCTCGCCATCCTTGCCCTGCAGGCTATGCGCCACGCCTTTCGGCGGCGTCACCACGCTCAACTTCAGTGTGACGTTAGGCTCCCCCGCCGCCATCCCTAAGCCGCCCCCATCTCAAGCAGCCCCACCTTAAGCAGCACAGTCCTGGCACAGCCCGCGTATCTCGATCACCGCGTTGCGCATCTTGAACTTCACGCTCTCAACTTCCTGCGTCAGCTTCTTCACGCTGTCGCCCGCATGAAGCTCGCCCGCCATCCCGCATTTGTCGCAGATCAGGAACACCGCAGCGTGCCCATGCTTCCAGTGCCCGCACGCCACGAAGGCGTTCAGGCTCTCGATCCGGTGCGCCAGCCCCATCTCCAGCAGGAAATCCAGCGACCGATAGACAGAAGGCGGCTTGGCCGCCTCGCCATCATCACCCATCAGCGCCAGCAAATCATAAGCCTTCGCCGGCCCCTCGGACTCCAGCAGCAGCGTCAGCACCTTCTTGCGCAGCGGCGTCAGGCGCCCGCCACGCACGTCGCACAGCGCCTCGGCTTCCTTGAGGCTGTCAGCCAGGGAATGAGGAGCGCAGGCAAGGTGGGCATGAGCATGAGCCATCCGCTAATGTCGGCCGCTCGGCCCTGATTCACAAGGGCGGGGCGGCTCAGTGGATTCTCGATCATCTTAGAGAAAGCCGCACGATCCCCGAGAAGGTCTATCCCGAGGCGATGCAGACTTTGGCATATGCCGAACCCGGCACGGCAACGCGTCTGGCCTCGCCGGTCACACCGCCAGCCCCGCCTCGGGCCCGCGACTCAGATGGCGCTGATTCCCCCGGAAAACGCGGGTTCCACAGCCCCCGTAACGGTTGATTGACCAAAAAACCGCGTTTTTCTGGGCTTTTTGCTGTGAAAAGCCCCGATTCCCCTTGTAAATCGGGCATTTCGGGCTTGGGACCCCTCAAAATCCGTGTATTCAGGGGGCGAACTTATCCAAGGGAGTCGAAAGACAATGGCCACCGCAGCTAAAGCCAAGCAAAACACCGTCAGCCTCAAGCACCTCGCAGCGACTCTCGCCGAGAACCACGAGATGCCGAAAAAGCAGTCGGAAGCAATTCTGAACGACCTGGTCACGCTGCTGACCAAGCACCTCAAGAAGGGCGACCGTATCCGCCTCGTCGGTCTCGGAGTCCTCGTCGTCCGCAAGCGCGCCGCCCGCATGGGTCGCAACCCTGCCACGGGCGAGCCGGTGCAGATCAAAGCCTCGAAGAAAGTGGCGTTCCGCGCCGCGAAAGAACTGAAAGAGTCGATCTAACTCTTCCGTTCTTACTGACCCAAAATCCGAAACGCCCGGCAGCAATGCCGGGCGTTTTGTTTTGTGGCTGAACTCACCCCCAAGCCACACCTCCCCATCCCCCTCCGTCTCGATGCTGCGCATCGATCCACCTCCCCCTGCTCCGCATGGGGAGGCAAACCCACCGCCGTCGCCTTGCCTCCCTCAGTGCGAAGCACTGGGGGAGGTGGATCGCGGCGAAGCCGCGAGACGGAGGGGGCTCCCACGCACTGACATCGAGTTTGGGGGATAGAGCGATATCGAAACTGTAGGACGGCCAAAAACCTTCCTCTCTGAATTCAATCACCTAGCCAGAAAGAATGAGGGATAGCGCCTCCCAGATTCCACCAGCCCAGATCTGAGCGTCATACTCCTCTCCATGACGCACGCCATTCTGGCATCTCTCATCTACCCGCCCCTGCGGCCGCTGCTGCGGCTGTGGCGCGTCGTCATCTATTTCCTGCGCAATTTCGACATCCTCTTAGACGCCCAGTTCGACCGCTACTCCAACACCCC
>JAUYSA010000270.1 GCA_030696545.1 Hyphomonadaceae bacterium | reverse complement strand
ATAAACCTCGATGTCCAACAGGCCAGCCTGCCACATCAATATCGTGACGGGGACGGCCTGTTCAATCCCGAACTCAAAGCCGATGCAGCCCCCCGGTTTGAGCCAGCCAGGCATGGCGCCCAGGATCGCGCGATAGGGATCAAGTCCATCACCGCCAGGGGTTAGAGCTGCGCGGGGGTCATACCCACGCACATCCTTCGCCAGCCCCGCGATATCGTCTTCGGGTATGTAAGGCGGGTTCGACAGCACAAGATCGAACGGGCCACCGGATACATCGGCCCAGCCGCCTTCGATGAAACCCGCTCGGCTGGAAACGCCTAACGCCTCCGCGTTTATCCGCGCCACTGAAAGGGCGTCCGAGGAAATATCGAGCCCTATTCCAGTCGCGTCCGAGCGCTCCGCCAGGACAGAGATCAGGATGCAGCCTGACCCCGTTCCCAGATCAAGCACGCGGCCAGCTTGCGGCAGGCGACGCAGACCCTGCTCCACCAGAAGCTCGGTTTCAGGGCGCGGATCGAGCACGGCCGGCGTAACGCTGAAGCGGCGGCCATAAAACTCTCGCCAGCCGCGTATGCGCGAAACCGGCTCGCCATCAAGACGTCGCCGGATCACCTGCTCGAAAGCAGTCAGCCCCACCGGATCAACGGCATCGGTCTCGCGCAGGATGACATCGATCGGCTCGATGCCGAGGGCATGGGCCAGCAACAGGCGCGCATCGCGAGGCGCATTCTCAACGCCGGCATCTGCCAGACGTCCCGCCGCCTCCCGCATCATGTCTCGCCAGGCGCAGTGAAGCGTCATGGCGCCAGAGCTTGTTCGGCAGCCTCATACGCCAGGCCAAGCGTCTTCTCACGAGCCGCGCCTTCCTCGCCCGCCGCAATCACGCGGCCATACGCGAAGCGCACCGGCGCGGCGTCCGCTCCCGCAGGAGTGAGCTTGCCCACACCGTGAAGAAGACCGAAGCGGCACTCGCCGCTCCATGAAACGTCAGTAGCAGCGGCGCCCGTGTCCACGATGCGCCCGCAACCGCCGGCGAGCTTCGCGTAGGCTTCCCCCTTGTTGAGAAAAGTCTTCAGATCCGTGAGTGATGTCGCCGGCTGTGAGGCCTTCGTCTTTGGCATTCCGGGCAAAATCTCGCCCTGCATTCCGAAACCCCGACTTTCCCAATCCGAGACGACGCCAGAACTGTCCAGCGTCGCGCTGGCGATCTCGCCTCGCCCTTCCTTGACGCGGCCCTGATGAATAAGCGCAACGCCAAACCCGAACATCTCGCCGGGCGCTGCCGGAGACAACGCAAGCACAGCGGAATAATCCTTCTCCGCCTCGGCGTAGGCGCCACGGCGAAGCTGCAGATAGCCCCGCGCGCTTAGCGCATCGACGCTATCCGGCGCCAGCCTGACCGCCGCGTTGCAGGCGGCGAGAGCTCCATCAAGGTCATGGTTTGCCAGTGCGAGATCCAGGCACACTCCCTTATGCAGGCTGGCGTCATCCGGGCTCAGTTTCGCGGCGACACGATAATCGGCTGCGGCCAGATCAGGATGGCCCAGCTGCTCAAACAATTGCGCGCGTTTCGCGCGGGCGGCAGCATCATCTGGCGACTCTGCAATGGCGCCTGCGAAGGCAGCCAGTGCATCAACATAGCGCCCGGCAGAGACGGCTTCCCCAGCTTCGTTAAGCAGGCTCGTCGCAGCAGGGCTTGTCTGCGCCAGCGCTGCGAGCGGCATGAGAGCAAGGCAGGCGCTGACCGCGCTAGCGCAGACAGACGGCATCCACCGATGATGTAGCCCGGTCATGAACGCATCCCTTCCCCTCCCGAAAGCCAGTGTGTGGTAGCAGGCTGCTCCGTCAATGGGGCGGCCTCAGCTCGGCGCCTCTTCAACTGTTTCCGCTATGCCCCTTGCTGCGCTAGAGTTGGTGCATGACAGACACATCCCGCCTCGACGCCCTCGAAATCCGCATCGCACATCAGGATGAAGCGATCGAGGATCTGAACGGCATGATCACCGCCCAATGGAAGGAAATCGACCGGCTGACGCGCGAGCTGGCGAAACTGGAAGACCGCCTCGCCAGCGCGGAAGTTTCAATGGGGTCGGAGCCGGGAGAAGAGCCGCCGCCGCCTCACTGGTGAGAGTTCAGGAAACCAGCTCCGCGCCGAGCGAAACCTGCCCCGTGGCTGTCACCGCGAAATAGTGTCCGAGCGTGTCGCGGCCAAAGTGTTCGCGAAGCTGGGCCACCATGTCGATGTCACGCTCGCCCGTGTCCAGGTTCACATGTGTCGCCACGCACCGGACGATCGGCTTGAACATGGCAAGCTCGGCCGCACCGAGCGCTATCTTCTGTCCCGTCACCCACTCATCCTCGACCCACGGCTTCAGGCCGTCGATGTAGATGTTGGCGCGGAAACGGAGCGGATCGATGTCCTGACCGATCGCCCGCGCAACATCGCGCACGCTGGCGAGATTCATCACCGAAACATGTCCCTGCGGATGATCCATGAAGCGATAGCCGGGCGGGCTCTCAAGCACGCGCAGCTTTCCGGGGGCATCCTCGCCGAGAAATGCCTGCAGGAACCTCTCCAGCGACGCGCGGCCATCAGCCGTATCCAGCCGTGTCTCGACGCCGAAGCCGTGGGCATCGCCGACATGGAAAACGCCCGTGGCGTCGTCGAGACGCGTCTTCACGCGCGCGAGCGCTGGAAAGCGTGCCAGCACCGTGAAGCGCTGCTTGGAGATATGCTTCGGGTTTTCGGGATCAAAGCCGGATGGCCCCACCTCGATGGCGTAGTCGCGGTCATGCGGAAAATAGGCGCCGGCTTCGAGCGTGACCTTGCCCATCGGCTCGGGCGTCAGGCCTTTCACCGGATGACGATAGATCGAGGCAACCGTTCCGCGCATAAACGCGGCCTACCCTCGCCCGCGATAAGGCGCAACGCCCGTGTCGGGAACCCAGAGCCCGTCCGGCGCCTTGGCTGTCTGCCAGAAGACATCGATGGGCATTCCGCCCCGCGGATACCAGTAGCCCGCTATGCGAAGCCAGGTCGGCGACAGCGTGTCGACCAGCCGCTTGCCGATCGCGACCGTGCAATCCTCGTGGAAGGCGCCGTGGTTGCGGAAAGAGGTCAGATAGAGCTTCAGGCTCTTGCTCTCCACGATCCACTCACCCGGCGCGTAGTCGATTACGAGGTGCGCGAAGTCGGGCTGCCCGGTCACAGGGCAAAGCGACGTAAACTCCGGCGCCGTGAAGC
>JAUYSA010000256.1 GCA_030696545.1 Hyphomonadaceae bacterium | reverse complement strand
ATAAAAAGCTTGGGATCGCGGACATTCAAAGCCTCAAAGACGTCGCAAATCAGACTGCCCGCAAAAGTCTCCATGCCATTCTTCAGTCCAAAATATTGGACAAGGTTTCGGTGAAGACTTTTGAGAAAGAAGCCGCTGCTTTGAATATCGCGCTCACGGTCGCTGGCGGAAAAATGGAGCTTCCGACCGACCCAAAGGACCTACGCGATGTTCTCAATTTCTTGCAGAACAAGGTATATGAGGGGCCGTTGGACAAACAAATCTACGTCGCCAATGCGAAGAGGCGTTTGAAGGGTTAGGAGCTTTGCTTTTTGTTGTACGGCTTGCGCGGCCCGGGCTTCGGCGCACGCGCATCCATCAGCGCCACGATATCAGCCAGCGTCCAGAGCTTGTCAGTGATGCCAGCGGACATCGCAGGCATGAGGCGACGCGTGAAACAGAAACAAGAGGACGCCTGACGCCCATGCCGCCGCCGCTACTCGACTGGGCTTCTTCGCGACTGACGTGGGTTTCGTTGCCGCTGGTCGTATGGCTGGTCGCATTTTTTCTGTCGCGCGTTCTTGCACGGGTCCAGCGTAGGCCATGGGCGCGGCATACTGCGTGGCGATGGACGTTCGTGGGCGTCGTTGCGTGGCTGGTGATCGGGATGACGATCCACACGCTTGTGCAGCCTGCCTAGCCCGCAGCCTGGATCACTTCCAGGAACATTGCACCGTATCGATCCAGCTTTGCCTTGCCGATGCCGGTGATGCCGCTCATGTCTTCCAGTGTCTTCGGCCGGGCTTCGGCCAGGGCGCGCAGGGTTGTGTCGTGGAAGACGACGTAGGGCGGCACGCCCTGCTCCTTTGCGATGCGGGCGCGGGCGGTGCGGAGCCGCTGGAACAGGGGCTGCGCGTCTTCGGGCATGTCGGCGGCCTTGGCCGCGCGTACATCCTTCTTGGTGCGTTTGGGCGGTGGATCGCGGCGGAGCGTCACCTTCTGCTCACCGCGCAGGACGGGGCGCGCCTCTTCCGCCAGCTTCAGGGCGCCGTGGGCCTCCTGATCTGCATATATGAGGCCCGCAGCCGTGAGCTGGCGGAATACCGATTGCCAGACGCGCGCATCAATATCCTTGCCGACGCCGAACACGCCCAGCTTGTCGTGGCCGAGGCGTTCAGCGCGCTCATTCGTCTTGCCGAGCAGCACATCGATGACGTGACCGGCGCCGAAGCGTTGGCCGGTGCGATATATGGCGGACATCGCTTTCATCGCGGCTTCCGACGCATCCCATGTTTCGACAGGCGCGAGGCAGGTATCGCAATTGCCGCAATTGCCGGGATGTTCCTCGCCGAAATGCGCGAGGATAGCCTTGCGGCGGCAGTCGGTGGTTTCGCAGATGCCGAGCAGCGCATTTAGCTTTGTGTTCTCGACGCGCTTGATGAGGTCCGGCGCATTGCCCTGCGCGATCATGCTGCGGCGCTGCACGACGTCAGCCATGCCATAGCACATCCACGCATCGGACGGCAGGCCATCGCGGCCGGCGCGGCCGGTTTCCTGGTAATACGCCTCGACCGATGACGGCATGTCGAGGTGCGCCACATAGCGTACGTCCGGCTTGTCGATGCCCATGCCGAAAGCAACAGTGGCGACGAGGCAGAGACCATCCTCGGTGAGGAAAGCGTCCTGGTTGCGCGAGCGGATGCTGCCATCCATGCCTGCGTGATACGGCAGCGCGCGAATGCCCTGCTCGCTCAGCCATTCGGCGGTCGCCTCCACCTTCTTGCGCGAGAGGCAATAGACGATGCCGCTGGCGTCCCTGTGCTTGGCCAGAAAATCCCGCAGCTGTTCGCGCGGCTTGTCGCGCTGGACGATCGTGTACGAGATGTTCGGCCGATCAAAGCTGGTGATGAAGACGCGGGCCTCGCGCAGGGCGAGGCGCTCGATGATGTCGGCGCGGGTGACGGGATCGGCCGTCGCGGTGAGCGCGATGCGCGGCACGCCGGGGAAGTTGACGGCGATCGATGATAGTTCACGATATTCGGGGCGGAAATCGTGGCCCCACTGGCTGACGCAATGCGCCTCGTCGATCGCGAACTGGCTGATGGTCGCTTCGTGCAGCATCGACTGGAAGCCCGGCGTGGTGAGCCGTTCCGGCGCCACATAGAGCAGTTTCAGCTCGCCGGACTGCAGCTGCTGGCGCACCCGGCGCATCTCGTCGGGCGTCAGGGCGGAGTTGTAGGCGGCGGCGGAGACGCCGGCCTGGCGCAAGGCTTCCACCTGATCGCGCATCAGTGCGATCAGGGGCGAGACAACGATCGCGACCCCGGGACGGCAAAGCGCAGGCGCCTGATAGCAGATCGACTTGCCCGCGCCCGTGGGGAACAGCACCACGGCGTCGCCGCCGTTCGTTACATGATCGACAACTTCGCCCTGCAGCCCACGGAATTCGGCGTGGCCAAAGACTTCCCGCAGAATACTGAGCGGTTCCCTTGTCTCCGATTGCACGCTTTACCGCCTCACGCTGCCCGTCTCGACGTCAAGGCCGGGCGGACTAGATAGTCGGTAGAGCAAGCGCACAACAGTTGCGTGAGCATCTCGTCTGTGAGTTGACGGGCCGAAGCATGGTTCCTAGCGTCGCAGACAACAAAAGACATCAACGTCTTGAGGGAGACGGACGACATGAAGATCAAGCTGTTTGCGGCGACTGCCGTACTGGCGCTGGGCCTTGCGGCCTGCGGCGGAGAGACCCCTGCCCCTGAAATGCCAGCGCCTGAGGCCTCTGCTGCGGAAGCTCCCGCGCCGGAGCCCGCGCCTGCGATGGCTTCGATCGGTGAAACCCCGGCGGATCCGGTCGCGTTCATGAAGACGCGGCACGACAACTACGAAGATCTCGGCAAGAACTTCAAGGTCCTGCTGGACAACTCCAAATTGGGCACGCCGGACATGGCGGCGGTTTCGGCCGCGGCTGCCAAGGTCAACGAGTATGCCGGCCAGATGGGAACATGGTTCCCGCCGGGCACGGGGCCGGAAGCTGGCAAGACCGAAGCCAAGGCCAACATCTGGACCGAGCGGGCTGACTTCGACGCCAAGCTGGCGAACTTCCAGGCCGAGGCCGGCAAGCTGGTGACGGCGACCGGAACGGACGCTGCTGCGTTCAAGGCGCAGTTTGGCCCGACGGGGGGGACCTGCAAGGCCTGCCACGACACCTACCGCGAAGAAGACAAAGACAAGTAGGCGCGGGGACAAACAGGTGACGGACGAGACCGTCGCCCCCGCATCGCCGGCGCCCACACCTAATCAGAAGGTGTGGGACGCCCCGGTGCGGCTCGTACACTGGCTGCTCGTCTTCCTCGTAGCCCTCTCCTGGTGGACGGCGGAGGAAGGCGACATGCAGCTGCACTACTGGTCGGGCCTGACGATCGTTGGGCTGCTGGTGTTCCGCGTCTATTGGGGATTTGCCGGGCCGGAGACGGCGCGCTTCTCGCGCTTCGTCAAAGGGCCGGGCGCGGTGCTGTCTTACGCGAGCAAGCTGTTCAAGCCTGACTATCGTGCGAGCTTCGGGCACAATCCGCTGGGTGCGCTCAGCGTTGTTGCGATTCTGCTGGCGCTGATCGCGCAAGTGGGGCTGGGCCTGTTCGCATCGGACACGGACGGGCTCGAGTCTGGGCCTCTGTCGCCCTATGTCAGCTATGAATTCGCGAAGG
Source organism: Hyphomonadaceae bacterium (assembly GCA_030696545.1). Taxonomy (GTDB): domain Bacteria; phylum Pseudomonadota; class Alphaproteobacteria; order Caulobacterales; family Hyphomonadaceae; genus UBA7672. Next base: position 10,804 of record JAUYSA010000256.1, on the reverse strand, counting down.
ATGCGGGCGATCTGCACGAGGATGCATTCAACATCCTGCTGATCCTGATCGGCCTGCATATTGCGGCGATCGTTTTCTATCTCGTGATCAAGCGCATCAACCTGATCGGCCCGATGATCACGGGCAGCAGGAAGGCGGAGAGCGTGGAAGGCCCGGCGTCAGGGATTGCTCCCGTTCCGCTGTGGCGCTTCCTGATTGGCGTGGCGCTTGCCGCGCTAGTGGTGTTCCTGATCGTCTGGGTGCCGACGACGCGCTGACTATTTGGTGCCGAACATCCGGTCGCCGGCATCGCCGAGACCCGGCACGATGTAACCCTTCTCGTTGAGATGGCTGTCGATGGCGGCCGTGAACACCGGCACATCCGGATGGACGGCGGTGAATTTGGCGATCCCTTCCGGCGCGGCCAGCAGGCAAAGGAAGCGCAGCCTGTTTGCCCCGCGATCCTTCAGGCGCTGGATGGCGGCAATCGCGGAGTTGCCGGTGGCCAGCATCGGATCGACCACGATGATCAACCGCGTCTCCATCTCGGCTGGCGCCTTGAAATAGTATTCGACGGGTTCGAGCGTCTCGTGGTCGCGATAGAGGCCGACATGGGCCACGCGGGCGGCGGGAACCAGATCGAGCATACCATCCAGCAGGCCGTTTCCGGCGCGCAGGATGGACGCGAAGACCAGCTTCTTGCCTTTGATGATGGGTGCATCCATCGGTCCCATGGGCGTTTCGATCGCCACGGTCTCCAGTTCAATATCGCGCGTGACTTCGTAGCAGAGCAGGTGCGCGATCTCGCGCAGCAGGGTGCGGAAGCCGGCGGTGGACGTCGTCTTGTCGCGCATCAGCGTGAGCTTGTGCTGGATCAGCGGGTGATCAACGACCGTGACGCCCTGCATCGTGGTTTCCTTCGCAGACGGGCTGGCTCGCGAACCCGACACCGGAATGCTTTCGCGTGTAACGCCCCGTTGTAAAGGGCCGGACAGGAAGCTGGGCGCGACGGCTTTCCGGCGGCCCAGCTTCGTTATATACAAAGGACGATAACGCTCGACGGAGATGCGCATGCGCAGATTGGTTGTCCTTGGTCTCGCCATGGCGCTGGCCATGCCGGCCTGGGCGCAGCAGCAGGAGCTGGCGGCAACCTGCACAACCACAGATGTGGCGCTTCCGGCAGGATTGAATGACTGGAACGGCAAAGCGGGAATCAACACGGCGCCGGGCGTAGAGCATCTGGCGCACGCGAGGCTGACGATCGGAAAGGGGTATGAGGCGGGACTGTTGAACACCCCTAAGGTTGCGCTGCCAGTTCAGCCCAAAAAACCCGGAGGTTCGGTGGCGTATGCCGGGCTGTTCTCGTTCACGGTTGAGACAGAAGGCGCCTATACAGTTGCATTGGGCACAGCGGCATGGATCGATGTGCTTCAGGACGGCAAGTCTGCCGAACCCACGAGTTTTGGTCACGGACCGGCATGCACGACCATTCGCAAAATGGTGGATTTCCAGCTGAAGCCGGGAACGCATTTGCTTCAGGTGTCGGCCAATGCGGCGCCGACCCTGAAGCTCATGGTGGCGAAGAAGCGCTGAGCGAAAAAGCCCCCTATCGCGGATTGCTTGCGGCTGCGCTGGCCAGCATTGCGCTGACCGGCCTGGTTGCATGTGTGAGTTCGGTTACGTCTGCTGCCGAGCCATGGCCGGCGGCTGATCTCGCGGCGCCCTATCCTGCCGACAATCCGCCGACACCGATGAAGATCGAGCTGGGGCGGCGGCTGTTCTATGATGGCGATCTGTCGTGGGACGGCACGATGAGCTGCGCGACCTGTCATGAACAGAAGCGCGGCTTTGCCGATCCCAACAAGACGCGGGCGGGTTTCGACGGCACGCCGGGCGAGCGCAATATCCAGACGCTGGCGAATGTCGCCTGGTTCGGGTCGCTGACCTGGGGCGGGCCGCATGTCGATACGCTGGAGCATCAGGCGCTGATACCGATCGAGGGCTTTGTGCCGGTAGAGATGGGTTTCGGCGGAAAGCCCGAAGGCGCGCTGGCGCAACGGCTGAAGGATCAGGCGTGTTATCCGCAGCTGTTCCGTGCGGCCTTCCCTGAAAAGGGCGGCGAGATTTCGATCGACACGATCACGATGGCGCTGTCGACTTTCCAGCGGTCGCTTGTGTCGCTCGATGCGCCCTACGACCGTTACATGCGCGGCGATGCTTCCGCGATTTCGGATCAGGCAAAGCGGGGCGCGCGGCTTTTCACTGCGAAGATGTGCCACGCGTGTCATGCGGAGCCGCATTTCACCGAGACTGCTGTCTCTCGCCGAACGGCAGCGGATTCCTTCCACCGGCTTGCCATGCCTGCCGACGGCAAGGATATGGGGTTGCAACGCATCACGCAAAAGGCAGAGGACGCCGGAAAATTCCGGACGCCGAGCCTGCGCAATGTCGCCCTGTCCGCCCCTTACATGCATGACGGCGAAGTCGCGACACTGGCCGATGCGATCCGGCATCACTATGCGATGGGCGAGGCGCAAACCGACCGGCGGCTGAAGCAATCGGTGAACGATGCAGAGATCACCGATCTGATCGCTTTCCTCGAGACGCTGACGGATCAGACCTTCATCACCAATCCGGCGCATGCGCTGCCGAAGCCGGGATGTCCGTTGCCAGCGGACGCGGGGCTCGCGGCGGAGGAGTTGAACTCAAGCCGGCTGCACAATAGCCCGGCTGGTCCTTAAGCCGTTTTCGCCTCCGCGAGATTCAGCTCCGCGATCATCGTCTTGCGCATTTCGAATTTCTGGATCTTGCCGGTGACGGTCATGGGGAAGCCGTCGACGAATTTGACGTAGCGGGGAATCTTGTAGTGCGCGATCTGGCCCTTGCAGAAGGCCACGATCTCTTCGTGCGATGACGCTTCGCCCGCGCGGAGTTTCACCCAGGCGCAGATTTCCTCGCCGAATTTCGGATCGGGCACGCCGATGACCTGCACGTCTTCGATCTTCGGGTGACGGAAGAGATACTCCTCGATCTCGCGCGGGAAGACGTTTTCGCCGCCGCGGATGACCATATCCTTGATGCGGCCGACGATGTTGCAATAGCCCTCGTCGTCGATTGTCGCGAGATCGCCGGTGTGCATCCAGCCTTCTTCGTCGACAGCCTCGGCCGTCTTCTCGCGATCGTTCCAGTAGCCGATCATGACGGAGTAACCGCGCGTGCAGAGCTCGCCCGGCTGGCCGCGTGGAACGATGGCGCCGCTTTCGTCGACGATCTTCACTTCGAGATGCGGCTGGATGCGGCCGACCGTGGAGACGCGGCGTTCGAGCGGATCGTTCATCGCGGTCTGGAAGGAGACCGGGCTGGTTTCCGTCATGCCGTAGCCGATGCCGACTTCGCGCATGTTCATTCGGTCGATGACTTTCTTCATCACCTCGATCGGGCATGGCGAGCCAGCCATGACGCCAGTGCGGAGGGATGAGAGATCGAACTTGTCGAATTCGGGATTCTCAAGCTCGGCGATGAACATTGTCGGCACGCCATGAAGGCCGGTGCATTTTTCCGCCTGCACCGTTTTCAACACGGAGAGCGGCTCGAAGCCTTCGGACGCATAGATCATCGCGGCGCCATGCGTGATGCAGGCGAGATTGCCCATGACCATGCCGAAGCAATGGTAGAGCGGCACCGGAATTAGCAGGCGGTCGCCATGCTTGAGCCCCATCCCCTCGCCCACGAAGAAGGCGTTGTTGAGGATGTTGCGATGGGACAGCGTCGCGCCTTTGGGCAGGCCAGTGGTGCCCGAGGTGAACTGGATGTTGATCGGGTCGTTGCGGTCGAGCGTCTGTGCGATGTCTTCGAGTTGCAGCGCATGTTTTCCCGTGGCCTGTTCGGCGATCTGATCGAACCCCATCCAGCCGGGGCCGGGTTTCCCGCCGATCTGAGCGACGATGCGCAGATCGGGCAGGCGTTTTGATTTCAGCTCGCCGGGTTTCGATGTTGCGATCTCAGGGGCGAGTTCGTTCATCATGCCGACATAGTCGGACGTCTTGAACTTCTCGGCGCAGATGAGCGCTTTCACGCCGACCTTGTTGAGCGTGTATTCGACCTCGCTGAGCCGGTAGGCGGGATTGATGTTGACCTGGATCATGCCGACGCGGGCGGTGGCGAACTGGACGAGCGTCCACTCCGCGCAGTTGGGCGCCCATACGCCGACCCGGTCGCCGGTTTTCAGGCCGAGCGCGAGGAGTCCCGCGGCGAGGCGATCGACGTGGTGGGAGAATTGCTCGTAGGTCCAGCGGATACCCTGATGGACGGAGACAAGCGCTTCCTGCTTCGGCCATTTCTGCGCGGCCCGGAGGAGCGCTTCGCCTATGGTGTATTCGAGCAGGGCCGGCTCTGTGGCGCCGCGAACGAGGCTTGGCTGCGTCATTGTTTTCTCTCCCTGGGGCGCAACGTAGCAATGTGGAACGGATGAGGCCAGCGCATGTGATTGCGCCTCCGCAAGCTGATCGCTGCGGAGCGCATGATTTCTGAAAGACGCGCGCGTTCTAAGGGAACGCGGCGGTGATAAATCCCGGATGTTGGGATCGCGGCGCGTTGCAGCGCGATGTGATTGCGATCCGGGACGATGGTGAATGGAGGGCGCGGTTCGCCCCCTCCGTCTTGCGCGCAAGAGCGCGCAATCCACCTCCCCCGCCTTCGGCAGTGGAGGACGTTCCCCTCGGTCGCAAGCAACTGTGTGCGTGCGCAGCACGCGAGACGGAGGGGGATGGAGAGGTGTGGCTCAGGGTGGTGAGCACGCCCTCGTCCTTCGACGGGCGCGCACTACGTGCGCTGCTCAGGATGAGGGCTATCGGGCTGCGGGGTTTCGCAGCGAGGTGTTCCTTGATTGTGCCGTTCGTCCCTTCGGGCAGAGCAGCCGGCATCGGGGTCGTGTGCCAATCACGATCCTGACGGCGGATACGCATCCAGAGAGTTGAAGCGACGCCGATCATCAGCTCAACAAACGCGCGCAGCATCGCCGCCAGCCAGGGCTGACTATGCGATGGGGTTCCGAATCCGTGTGCGTGCGTTTGCGCCAATGTCATGACGAGCATTATCCGTCAGGTCCGAAGGGGTGGGGACAATTTATTTTGCGCTATAGCTATCCCCCACCTGCCGCGCGCCGAGGCCATTGTTTGCAGTCATTTACCAGGGTCAATCCGACAAAAATGAACGGATGCGCATCTGGCTAGGAGGCTCGGCGCGCCTTATCTATGGGCTGACGGCGCTTCTGCCCGTCACGGTTCCAGCCGGCCTCGCCATGGAGAACCAGATGCAGACCTCCTTTCACGTACATAGTGTGACCTGCGGATGTTCGCCCGAGATGCGAGCGAGCGGCGAGAGCGATGCGCGCCCGCGTGTCGTGATTGTCGGCGCGGGATTTGGCGGACTGTCTGCCGCGAAAGGCCTCGGCAAGGCCGATGTGCGCGTGACGCTGGTGGACAGGCGCAATCATCACCTGTTCCAGCCTCTGCTTTATCAGGTGGCTACCGCCGGCCTTTCGCCGGGTCAGATCGCGACGCCGATACGCACTGTGCTGCGCGACCAGAAGAATGCGGAAGTGCTGTTGGGCACAGTCACCGGCGTGGATACGGCGCGGCGATGCGTGAGGCTGGGCGAGCAGGAAATCAATTACGATTATCTAATTCTGGCGACGGGCGCGCGGCATTCGTATTTCGGGCGTGATGAGTGGGAGGCGTTCGCACCGGGGCTCAAGTCGCTGGAGGACGCGACGGAGTTGCGCAAGCGCATCCTGCTGGCGTTCGAGCGGGCTGAACTGGAAGACGATCATGCGGCGCGGCAGCGATTGCTGACGTTCGTGGTGATCGGCGCGGGGCCGACGGGCGTTGAGATGGCGGGATCAATTGCGGAGCTGGCGCACAGGGCGCTGGCCAGCGATTTCCGCGCGATCGACCCGCACCTGGCGCGCGTGGTTCTGGTGGAAGCGGGCGCGCGGGCGTTGTCGAGTTTTCCCGAGGAGCTGTCGGCCTACACCGCGAGGGAGCTGAAGAAGCTGAATGTCGAACTGATGACGGGCACGAAGGTGATCGGCATCGACGAGACGGGTGTGATGCTTCAGGGCGCGGATGGCGCAGCAAGTGCGCTGCCATCCGCCTGTGTGATCTGGGCGGCGGGTGTGGCGGCATCGCCCGTGGCGAAATGGCTGGGCGTGGAAGGTGATCGCGCCGGGCGCGTTGAAGTTGGCGAGGATCTTGCCGTTGCGGGGCATCGGGAGATTTTCGTGCTGGGCGATTGTGCGCTGGCGAAGGACAAGGAGGGCAAGCCCCTGCCCGGCCTCGCGCCCGTGGCCAAGCAGCAGGGGGAATATGTCGGCAGGCTTCTGACGGCGCTGAGGAAGAAGCCGGGAGCGAAGCGGTTTGCGTTTGCCTACCAGGACTACGGGGCGCTCGCGACGATCGGGCGGAAAATTGCGATCGCGGATTTCGGGAAGATCCGCCTGCGCGGGTTCATCGGCTGGCTGGCGTGGTCGCTGGTGCATATCTATTTCCTGATCGGCTTCAGGAACCGCTTCTCGGTCGCGCTGGACTGGACGTGGAGCTACCTCACCTTCCAGCGCGGGGCGCGGCTGATCACAGGGCCGATCGAGGAAGCGGCGAAATCCGGCAGGCGGGATGGCGAGGCGGCCAGCCGCAAGGCGGCCTGAAGCAGTCATTTTCCGCCACGAAACGCCTGAAAATGTGGAATTTCGCCCCGCAGCGCGGCGCTCGCTTGCGCTTAATACTTCGGGTGCTATAGAGCCCGACCGGCCGCGGAGAGGTGCCAGAGTGGTCGATCGGGACGGTCTCGAAAACCGTTGTACCTTCACGGGTACCGTGAGTTCGAATCTCACCCTCTCCGCCAGGTAGTCCTAGCTATCCTGACCAGTTCCGGAAATCGTCGCGAATAGCCCGCTTTTGGCGGCGCTTCGGCGCATGCTGGCGTCTCTCCCCTCACCGAAGCTCCGGCGCATCGCGCGATTTCGGGCCCGCGTCTCTCCGAGCCGCAACTTCGGTCCCATTGCCGCCAGAGTCCGCGTCCGTCAGTCGACGAATTCCCAACAACCGGGAAAAATAGCGGGAACTCCCCGATGAGACCGGGCGCTGATTCAGGCGGAAAACGCGACAACCTGAGAGATTTATAGAGATAGTCCGTACACATACACGGCACGGAACCGGGAAAGAACTAAGCCGCAATCGGGAAACGTGAACTGACTTCGAGGCCGTAACTGATGTGAGCAGATCATAGACAAGCGCAACCAAACCCCGCCCTCTTGGACGATTGCGCGCTTGGGATGAGTGCAGCGATACGCTGGACAAACCGCCGAGAAATTTTCAGCGACGGACTTTCCTATCGATCAGGGATGTGAGTGAGTTACGCCATGCAGCGGCTCACTCTTCCCACTGATGCAACGCCCCCGTACGTCGGCGGTGCGGGCCTGTTGTCGACGCTGATTTACCCACTGCAAAGTGAAGCCGAGGAGCGAGCGCATGCGCACGGCACGCTGTGCGCAGCAGCGTTGAGGCTGACGACGCCTGACGATGCACCATTCTTCCTCCCCGCAGTGCTCCCGTTTCATGCTGCCCTAGCGGATGGGGGCGAGTTGTTTGTCGATCGCCTGCTGAACCGCATCGATGTCCGCGATAAAGCCGGGGCCATCGCCACGCCGGCCATTTGGCAGTCAATGCACGGAAAGCTCGATCGCTTGCCCCAGGGCATGATCCGGGCATCCATGACCGAGGCCTTTTCCAAGGCTACCAGCCTTGACTGGTTTGGCGGGGACGACCGCAATTTCCGTGGAAGAAGCTGGAGTCCCTCGCTACCGGTCATGCATCTGATCTGCAGCTTCCACTTCGCGATTTGGAACGGCCACCAAGAGGGTCACGATGTGACCTTGGAGCAGGTCCTGTTCAACCGTAACTTGCAGCGGGCCATTGTCGCGGGATCGAACGTGTTCTTGCCACATGTCATCAAGTGTTGGCCCCGCATCCAAACCAAGGACCTCTGGTTGTTTCAAGTGCAAAACACCGACCTTCCGGTAGATGAAAACCTCGGCGCTGCCGCTCGATAAATAGCCGAGACCCAGCCTCGTCTCGTGCTGAAAGATCCCGGGTCGGGCCTTGTGGTCCCGGTTTATTCCCGGTTCCGACCAAACTGACCCGCCCCCCGGGCCATCACCCGGTCGAGCCTCTCTCCGCGGAAAAAACTCCGCGGAAAAGAGGCCAAAATGTCAGACATTACATCGGGTGGTCCGCTGGATCGCTCAATCAAGTTCGAATGGCGAAAGCCATCCGAACTCCGTCCCTACGTAAACAACGCCAGGACCCATAATCGGCATCAGCTCCGACGGCTGAAAAAGCTGATGAAGCAGTATGGGTTCACCAACCCGATTCTGATCGATGAAGTGGATGTGGTGATTGGCGGGCACGCCCGCCTGATCGCCGCCATGGAACTCGGCCTGGAAACAGTACCGACCATCCGGATCACCGGCCTGACCGACACCGAGAAGAAGGCGTTGCGGCTCGCCGACAACGCCATCGCGCTCGACGCCAGCTGGGACATCGAGCTCGTCAAGGTCGAACTGGACGCCATCTGCCTGGACAGGGAGTTCGACGTCGAGTTTACGGGCTTCACGGTCCAACGCGTTGATGCCATTCGAACGGAAGGCACTGCCGATCCGCAGGAAGAGGAGATTCCGGAGACGTCGGCAAAGCCGGTCACGCGTCTCGGCGACATCTGGGTGCTCAGGTGCCATCGCGTTGGATGCGGCGACGCCAAGGACGCCAATTTCATTCGCATCCTGGCCGACGGCGCCGAGGTGGCCGCAGCCTTCCTCGACCCGCCATACAACCTCCGTATCCAGGGTCATGTTGGCGGCAAGGGGAAGTTCAAGCACCGGGAATTCGCTGAAGCTTCGGGGGAGATGTCGGTCGCAGAGTTCAAGACTTGGCTCGCCATCGTCCTGAGCGTCTGTGTCGGCGTCTCCCGAAATGGAGCTGTCCATTTTGTCTGCATGGACCACCACCATATCGAGGAGCTGGCTGCAGCCGGATCGCAAGTCTACGGCGAACGGCTCAACATCTGCGTGTGGCGGAAGTCGAATGCAGGCATGGGTGGGCTATATCGCTCACGCCACGAGCTCGTGTTCGTCTATCGCGTCGGCAATCAGCCGTACACGAACAATGTAGAACTTGGACGGCACGGTCGCAACAGGACGAACGTGTGGGACTATCCATCGGTCAACACATTCCGCGGCAGCCGGCGCCAGGACCTCGCTCTACATCCAACTGTGAAACCCGTCGGGCTGGTCGCTGACGCCATCATGGACGTGACGCAGCGCGATGAAGTTGTGCTCGATGCCTTTCTCGGCTCCGGCACGACGCTTATCGCCTGCGAGCGGGTCGACCGGCGATTCGTAGGCCTAGATATCGATCCAGCCTACGTGGACCTCGCACTGCGCCGCTGGCGTACCCTCACGGGTGAAGAGCCCACCCGCCTCAGCGACGGCCGCCGCTTCTCCGACCTCGAGGCGGAGGCGGCACAATGACGGACGATACTGTTGATGGCGGCGCCAACTACAAGGTCGGGTATCGTAAGCCGCCCGTGCATTCGCGTTTCGGGCCTGGCAACCGCGCCAATCCGCGCGGGCGGCCGAAGGGCTCGCCCAACCTGTCGAGCGTACTCAAGCGGGCCGCGCGCGAAAAGGTTGTCGTCACCGAACGCGGGCGACGACGAAAAATCACCAAGATCGAGGCGGCCGCCAAGCAGCTTCTAACACAAGCTGCGAGCGGCGATCCGCGGGCCATCCAGCTCGCCATCGAACTGCTAGATCGCCTCGAACGGCGCGACAGCGCTCAGCCGCAGGTGATCGACTCCGCCTCGCGCGCCCAATCCGACGCCGAAATCCTCAAAGCCCTGAAATCGCGCCTGACGGGCGCCAACAAGATGGAATCTGAAAATGACGAATAGCTTCGATAGCAACTCGTTCGATAGCCTGCCGCCGCAGATGGCGGCCGCGGTCATGCGCGGCGACCTCGCCACCTTCTTCAGGATGGTCGTCTGGCGCGTCCTCAAGCCTCACGAGCGCCTCCTCTGGGCGCCCTTCATGGACCTGCTGTGCGCCTATCTGCAGGCCGTGGCTGAGGGCAAGATCAACCGCCTGATCATCACCGTGCCTCCCCGGTTCGGTAAGTCGCTGGTCGGTTCCGTCGCCCTACCCGCCTACTTTCTGGGTCACAACCCGGCGGCCGAGGTGATGGCGATAAGCTATTCGCACGAGCTTGCCCGGCAGTTTGGCGAACTGACCCGGCGGGTGATGGCGAGCCCCGAGTACCAGGCACTGTTCAACGTGCGCCTCGTCTCGAACAAGGCGTCACCCATGCTGCTCAAGACCACGGAGGGCGGCAGCCGGCGTGCAACCTCGATCGACGGATCGGCGACGGGCATGGGCGCGCATCTGATGGTCTTCGATGACCCCCAGAAGCCCGGGGAGATGCTGTCCGACGCCATCCGGCGGTCTACCAACAGCGCCTACGAGAACACCTTCATTAGCCGCCAGAACGATCCCCGGAACGTTCGCATCGTCATCATCATGCAGCGCACCCACGAGGAGGACTTTGTTGGACACGTCCTCAGTCTCGGCGGGGGCGATGGGTGGACTGTCGTCAACCTCCCCGCCATCGCCGAGGCTGACGAGACGTGGACCTACAACACGTTTCTCGGCCAGCACACGTGGGTCCGGAAGGAAGGCGAGTCCCTGCACCCCGAGCGCTTCCCGGTGGAGGAGCTG